>JAQICP010000224.1 GCA_027858555.1 Vallitaleaceae bacterium | reverse complement strand
GCTGAAACTGCTTCGTCAGGTACGATGTCAGGTGCCTCTTCTTTAGTGACAAGAGAAGCTGAAGCGGTTACTGCACCATTTTCATAGGAAAGTGATACAACACCAAGATTTTTATCATATTCGCCTGCTTGTACAATTAATGTATCGTTAACAACTAAGCCACTTTCGTAAACAGTGTGAGAGTGAGCGTCTACAAATACATCAATACCATCTACTGCGTTTACAATGCCTTCTGCGGTATAGTCACCTTCCTCACCTATATGACCTAGACATACAACGATATCAACCATTGGATCTAAAAGGTCAACCATCGCCCTCGCTGTAACTGTAGGGTCTTCGAATGTTAAACCAGCGACATTGTCTGGGTGTGTTTTGTATGTAGTTTCAGGTGTACTTAAACCAAAAATACCTACCTTAACACCATCAAATTCTTTGATAACATATTCTTCGAGTAGCGGTGTGTCATCTGCTTTCATGACATTGGCACTTAGAATTGGAAAATCAGTAAGTCCTGCCAATTCAACTAGTCGATCACTACCGTAGTTGAAATCATGATTACCAGCAGCCATAGCATCGTATCCCATTAAATTCATAATATCAACAATGCTTTCGCCTTCCGAAATAGTGGCAATAGTTTGGCCGTGAAGTGCATCGCCAGCATCTAATAATAAAACATTATCACCAGCATCTCTAGACTCATTCACTAGGGTTGCGACTTTCGCTAGCCCCATACCATCATAGTCACCTTCCTCAACTCTTGAATGTGTATCATTAAGGTGGAAAATTGTGATTTCAACAGCGTCAGCTGCAAAAGTAGGAACTGCAAATGACATTAATAATGTTAAAACCAGTACTAAACTTAATAATTTCTTCATATTCATCCTCCAACAATATATTTACCTAAACATATAGATTATACATCAGTTTAAGCATAGTATAATTGTATCAAAACGACATATTTAAAACAATAGATAATGATGGAAATTTGCAAAAATATCCTTAAAATAACAAAGTTAGCACCTGAATATTACATATACACACTATAAATCAGATGATAGAAGTAACATAGTATAAAATAATTTAGGGGGGCATCAAAGTGTAGTGATAAAGGGGCGATGAATTAGGTGTTAAACAAGTAAAAACAAGTAACAAAAAGCTGTTAACAAAAAGCAATAATGCGGTAATAAAGATGCTTTTAGGAAATAAACGCGGCAACACAACAATACGATAATGGTCAGTCTTTATGCATTAATATACAGATATTGTGTTAAATATACAATCGCATTTTAACTTGACAATCAAATCATTAACTGATATAATGCATACAAATCTACAGAATATTAGTAGACATAAAACAAATGCAATGACAGAGACAAGACTTAAAACAAGGTGCCAGAGAGTCGATGGATGGTGTGAATCGATACTGTAGTTTATGTCTAATCACTCTCGAGTATTTCCACTGAAATTTTTTAGTAAGTGGGAACGGTAAGTTCCGTTATCGACTAGGGTTTATTAGAACCTATAATAAGTGGTCTATTATGACAACTAGGGTGGTACCGCGTATATTACGTCCCTACAGTATATCTGTAGGGACTTTTTTATGCAATAGGAAAGTTCTCCATAGGAACTTTCCATGCCTAAACAACTGATCCAATATTAAAAGAAATAGGGGTGGATAAGACGTGTACTGGAAGTACACTTTGTTCTTAATTATTTTTATTTATTGAAATGGATACATCTATAACTATCAATTAATATGGCGTATATTTATGGAAGGAGGATTATATGAGCAGACATGTATTATCAGTATTAGTCAGTAATGAATCAGGTGTTTTAAGTAGAGTAGCAGGACTTTTTTCGAGAAGAGGGTTTAATATTGACTCTTTATCAGTAGGCGAGACTGAAGTCCCAAGCAT
Organism: Vallitaleaceae bacterium; assembly: GCA_027858555.1. Classification (GTDB taxonomy): domain Bacteria; phylum Bacillota; class Clostridia; order Lachnospirales; family Vallitaleaceae; genus JAQICP01. The sequence continues at coordinate 1,949 of JAQICP010000224.1, read as the reverse complement.
TTCAAGAATGACCATAGTCGCACAAGGTAATGAACAGGTTCTCGACCAAATCGAAAAACAATTAAACAAGCTTCATGATGTTTTGCATATTAAAATTATGCCAAATGATGATTCTGTTTATAGAGAATTATTATTAATCAAAGTTGCTTCTTCAAAAGAGACGAGAGCATCGATTATAGAAATTGCTGATGTATTTAGAGCAAAAATAGTTGATGTTGCTTCAGAATCATTAATGATTGAAATCACAGGTGATCAATCAAAAATCAATGCATTCATTAATTTGTTAGACATATACGGCATCAAGGAATTTACAAGAACTGGTTTATCTGCACTTGAAAGAGGCAATGAAGTTATTAAAGACTACTTATTATAGAAGGACTAAGTAATCTGAGACAAATAAAACACAATTAAATTCTAGGAGGAAAATAAAATGGCAATAATGTATTACGAAAAAGATTGTAACTTATCATTACTAGAGGGCAAAACAGTAGCAATTATCGGGTATGGTTCACAAGGGCATGCTCATGCACTTAATCTTCATGAATCAGGTGTTAAAGTAATTGTAGGCCTATATGAAGGGTCAAAATCATGGGCTAAAGCAGAAGAAGCTGGTCTTAAGGTTGCTGTTGCTGCTGAAGCTGCTAAAGCTGCAGATATTATCATGATTTTATTACCGGATGAAAAACAAGCTGATATATATATAGAAAGTATAGCAGCTAATCTAGAACCAGGTAATTCATTAGTATTTGCACATGGGTTTAACATTCATTACAAACAAATAATCGTACCTAGTGATTGCAATGTATTCATGGTTGCACCTAAAGGTCCTGGACATACAGTAAGAACCCAATACCAAGAGGGCAAAGGTGTTCCTTGTCTAATAGCTGTTGAGCAAGATGCAGATAATGCTAAAGATTTAGCACTTGCATATGCTGCCGGTATTGGCGGAGCGAGAGCTGGTATCTTAGAGACAACATTTAAAGAAGAAACTGAAACTGATCTTTTTGGTGAGCAAGCAGTATTATGCGGTGGTGTTTCTGAACTGATGAAAGCTGGCTTTGAAACATTAGTAGAAGCAGGTTACCAACCAGAATCTGCTTATTTCGAGTGTGTACATGAGATGAAATTAATCATTGACCTTGTTGTTCAAGGCGGTCTTAGCTATATGAGATACTCAATCTCAGACACAGCTGAGTATGGTGATTATTCAACCGGTTCAAGAATTATTACTGCAGACACTAAAAAAGAAATGAAACAAGTACTCACTGAAATTCAAGATGGTACATTTGCTAAACATTGGATTTTAGAAAACAAAGCTGGTAGACCAAGCTTCTTATCTAAGAGAAGAATTGAGTCAGAACTTCAAGTAGAAGCAGTTGGTAAAGAGCTAAGAAAAATGATGAGCTGGATGAAATAGAGCACGATATATAACAGGATGGTCGGCTTATAGCCGACCTTTTCTGAAACAATAATTCAAATGGAGGAAATTATGGGTGTACACGTAGATATATATGATTCAACCCTGAGAGATGGCGCCCAAGGCGAAGGTATATCTTTCTCAGTAAATGATAAGCTAAAAATAGTTAGAGCATTAGATGCAATGGGCATCCAATATATTGAAGCTGGAAACCCAGGATCTAATCCAAAAGACTTAGAATTCTTTGAAAGCGTAAAAGAAGTTGAACTAGTAACTAGTAAGTTAGTAGCATTTGGCAGTACTAGGAGAAGAGATATAAAGGCTGAAGATGACGATAATGTACAATCATTGCTAAAAGCAGAAACAGATTATGTGGCTATATTTGGTAAAGCATGGGATTTTCATGTAACGGATATTATCAACACTTCTTTAGAAGAAAACTTGAATATGATTGAAGATACAGTTAGTTTCTTTGTTAAAAAAGGCAAGAAAGTCGTTTATGATGCAGAGCATTTTTTCGATGGTTATAAAG
>JAQICP010000178.1 GCA_027858555.1 Vallitaleaceae bacterium | reverse complement strand
CTATACAGCACTGCAAGATATCGGTCATAAAGTCGAATCTTTAGAGAATATTCTAATGGAGAAGATGGAACGACAAGAGTTGCTTGAAGCAAAAGAGAAGTCAATCAATAAAGCAAAAGAGTTTAAGAAGAAATAAGCATTTTCACTATAAAACTAACATATCGAAAGGTATCATATGGACAAGACTTATTCGGGACCCAAAGCATTAACAGAGTATATTCTATATCAGAGCAAACACAAGGCAGATAAAAGTTATCTGATACTTCTAGTTCAAGGGATACTTGGTGGCATATACATAGCGCTTGGCGCTATGGGTTATCTCAAATTAGTGGCCAGTACTTTGGATCCAGGTCTTGGTATGTTTTTAGGCGCATTGGTATTTCCTTTTGGCATCATAGCAATCATGCTGATGCAAGCTGAATTATTTACAAGTGACAGCCTGGTAATGGTGGCCGTTTATGATGGACGTACCAAATTTCATAAGATATTTGTTATATTGGTGCTCATATTGATTACTAATATGATAGGTGGCATATTGATGGCGCTATTGTCCCAGGCTTCTGGGGTGTTTAACGAACAAGCTATGACACTAATAATCGATAAAGCAATTCACAAGATCAATATGCCATACGGCCAACTGTTTTTTAGCGGCATTCTTTGTAATATATTGGTATCAACAGGTGTATGTCTTGCCTATAGTTGTCGAGATGAAATAGCAAAAGTCGTGGTGTTGTGGTTGGCGATTACCGTATTTGTCCTCAGTGGCACGGAGCATGTGGTTGCGAATATGTACTATCTCTTTTTAGCTTATTTTGGCGGTGCAGATATTAGTTTAATTAGTATTGGTATTAATTTACTTATTGTAGCCGCAGGTAATTTTGTAGGAGGTGGCATTATTGTATCTGGTGTCAACTATTTACTTGCCTATAAAGACATAGAAAAAAGGTAGTCAAACATAGAAAATCATAAAATTCAGACGATAAACCAAGGTAGAATTATATAAAGTGTAACCTTGGTTTTTTGCTTTGTTCATGCTATAATAAGTAGTAACCAATACTACATCTACGCTTTTAACCATATTGCATTAGTGTAGACAATACTAATAAGAGGTGACTTAACATGAAATACAAAATTGTTGGCGATAGCAGCTGTGATGTAACTAAAGAGATGGAACAGGCGTACAATATCGCCATAGCACCTTTGTCATTCACACTAGATGGAGAAGAATTCATTGATGATGAGAGTTTAGACCTTGATAATTACTTGAAAAAAATCGCAAAAAGCCCTAATGTGCCTAAGAGCGCATGCCCTTCTATTACTGATTATTTAGATCGTTTTGAGGGAGAACATGAATGGGTATTCGGTGTTACGATTTCATCTGAACTCAGTGGCAGTTATAACAGTGCGATGAACGCAAAAGCGATGTACTTAGAATCACATCCAGATAAAAAAGTACATATATTCAATTCATTTGGTGCTTCAACTATGGAAGTACTAATTGCACTTAAAGTTGTTGAGCTAGCAGAAGCAGGCAAAGACTTTGAAGCAATAGTAGAAGAAGTTGAGCATTATATTGATGATGCTAAAGTACTTTTTGTACTTGATATAATCGACACACTAGAAAAAAATGGACGAATGAGTTCCATGAAAGCTAAAATAGTAAGAATTCTCAATCTCAAATTGATACTTAGAGCGACTCAAGAAGGCACCATCGATATGCTGGGACAAGCAAGAGGCACAAAGAAGGCACTTCAAAAAATGGTCGTTGACATGAAGAAAATAGGTACTATATCAAAAGACAAGATATTTGCTATTTCACACTGTAATGCACCTGAAAGAGCTGAATATGTCAAATCACTTGTACAGGAATTATACGAGTTTAAGGATATCATTATCGTTAAGATGAGGGGACTTAGTTCTACTTATGCTAACGAAGGCGGTATCATTATCTCTTTCTAAAGAGTAAGTAAATTGTAATTCATGACACAAAGGACTCGAGCAAATGCTCTGGTCCTTTTTATCTTGTATGTAAATTTCTCATACTATGGGATGAGAGTGGCCTAGTTGTATATTCTAACAGTTAATATGGGTTTGATTTTGATTTGCCTAGTAGCTGGGAAGGGTATAGCATTATTATAGAGAATTGGGCGGGTCAATATATAATAGATGCCAATCAAGATAAAGATGACGAAATAGGCCGAAGTAGTATCTATGTATTTGCACTTCCTGCTCGTTATAATTTTGCTTATCCAACTGGATTCGAAGAAGTGGAAAGTATCATCAGTGGTAATCCGCTTCGCATTGCTGATAACTAAGATATCACATAGTCATAAACCAAGATAGACTTGCTATAACAGGGGAGTCTATTTATATATGGTAATCTATAGGCAGAGGATGTATAATTTGTATCAGATGATAGAGATGAGTATGAGTTGAGGAAATCGTCTTTAAAAAGAAAAGAAAAGCCATCGATGTGAGAATTACATTGGTGCATAATCATATATATGTAGATCAAGTAGATATTGATTATATAGCAGACCACGTCATCAAATATTCGCAAAAAGCAGAAGTGGTTTATAAATAGGTTTGTTTACATGGAAGTATAGCGAGTGGAAGGAAGTCAGACATGAAAAAGATAGTGAAGTATAGTATTCTTGGTATTATAATATGCTTGTTTATGGTCGGGGTAGGTGTTCAGACCAACTTGATTAATAAAGGACCTTTTAGTAATGACTATGCCAATGAAGCATCACTTTCACAGGATAGCTTAGTTGCTATAACAACTGATACCGGTACAATTTTAGATGATAGTACAAGTGAAAACACTGGTGAAAATACAAGCGAAAATACTGAGGATTTTACTAATGCTGAAACTGTAACTGAGGTGGCAGGTAGTAATGAGGACATAATAGAAGATGGTACTACTGACACAAGTGATAATGCTGAAACTTCTGGTATAACAATCACACCTGAAAATCAAGACATAGATAGTCCTGATGAAACGATGGCAACGGATTCGAATTCAGATACGCTGTTAGATACAGATGATGAAAGTACTTCTGGTAATGAAACAACGGTAACTAATATCGAAAATACTCAAGACAACAGCGATAGTATCCAGAGCAGTAGTGATAATACTCAAGACAACAGCGATAGTACCCAGAGCAGTAGTGATAATACGTTACAAAGTGATACAGAAGACATACCTTTAGACGAGTATCCTCTTATCGGGATTACCTTAGGCAGCATTGATGCTAAGAGAATTGTACTGACACCAGGCGAAAATCCTGCTTATAGTATTGGTATAACCTTTAATCTCGCCATGCCAAGTGACGACGTGACCGTCCTAGTTGTAGATAGTATGAAAAAATTAGTTGGGATGTATAATACAGTTGAATCAACTATTCAAGTCATGGTGGGTGATACTTATGAACCCTTATATGTCTATAAAACAGTCATGGAAGACCTTAGTCCAAATAAACAATATTACTACACCCTAAAAGCCGATAATAACTATTCTGAATTATATAAGTTCAGAACCCTTAATGTAGGGAGTGTTACCACCCTTGCATTTTTTGGTGACCCACAAGGTTATAAACAAAGCCAATATGACAATCTGGCTTATTCATATTCTCAGGCAAAAGCAATTGCTTCTGCCACTGGCACTGCTATTGACATCAGCTATATTGCAGGCGATATTGTCGATAGTGGTAATAGCGCACAGAGTTGGTCTGAGTGGCGCTACTTTAGTACAGCCATGACTCAATATACATCTGAGTCCATATTTGTTACAGCTGTGGGTAATCATGACCTGTATAGTGACGAAGGGGTCTATGTGAATACCTTTAACTATCCTGAGAATGGTGTACCGGGACTTTCTGAAATGAATTTCTATTACGATCTGCCTTATGCCAGAGTAGCAGTTTGGGACACTGAGGCTAGCAGTACTTTTAGTGACCAAGAGGCATGGCTTGATAGGATTATGTCTGAGACAGATAAACCATTTAAAATTGTTCTCATGCATAGAAGCGTCTATCCTATGGCTTATAATGAAGGTTATATTAGAAATCTGGCTGAAGTGTTTGAAGGAGCCGGTATCGATTTGGTTCTTAACGGACACGATCATATCTACAGTCGCACTACCATGTATCAGGGTGAGATGTTACCGGTAAGCGTGGACGGTATCATTAATAGTGATGGCGTTACCTATATAACTGGTGGCAGTTCATCCGGCTCAAAATTCTACGATGCAGATGAAGATACCGATAGGTATTGGAAAGATTTTGTATATGATACTGATCATCCAGTTTTCACAATTATTAGAATTGGGAAAGATGATATCATGATTGATGCGTATACGGTGATTAACGGGGTTGCTGAAACCATTGATTCTGTCAGGCTACCATAAGTTGCATGTTAGACTTATTTAACAACTTGAATTATCATATATGATAT
>JAQICP010000175.1 GCA_027858555.1 Vallitaleaceae bacterium | reverse complement strand
TGAAATCCGGGGGGAATGTCCGTATGAATCTAACTGGACAGGTTTTCACCACCATGTTTGGACTAGCGACAGATGAACAGGTGCTTGCCAGCTACCATTCATGCCAAAAATATCTGAAGGACCCTCATACTGGTGGTTATAAACTAAACACACCACTAGGACCTAATAAGCTTAATTTTGGCAGAGGTTTCTCCTTTGCTTATGGTGAAAAAGAAAATGGGGCAACTTTCAGTCATATGGTTGTCATGTACGTGAATGCTTTATACAAGCGTGGTTTTGTCACAGAAGCTTATGAAGTATTTAGTTCAATATATGATTTATGTATGGATGCCCAGAACAGTAAGATATACCCTGGCATACCAGAATATTTTTCATTATCTGGGAAAGGGATGTATCATTACTTGACCGGTTCAGCTAGCTGGTTATTCCTAACCATCCTTACTGAAATGTACGGCGTTAAAGGCGAACTGGGCAATCTTCTAATAGCACCCAAATTAGAAGGTTCACAATTCGATGATGCCGGTAATACCTATATAGAAACACAATTTGCAGACAAACAACTCCGTATATCATATATCAATATGGCTCACAAAAACTATAATCAGTATCGTATTTCACAAGTTCTAATTAATGACAAACCTGCCAGTGAGTTAATGGGTGTCGTAGTTAAGGATAAGACTGTCTTAATAGATAGGACACTTATAGGCACACTTGCCAGTATGAATTCGGATTATATTAGTATCCAGATATACCTTGATTAATTGTAACACTATTAAAGAAAGCGCTCACTATAGTGGACTTAGGTTAATACAACCTACACCATAATGAGCGCTTTTCTTTTATAATTATTTCATAATATCGTATTGAATCTTAATAAAGCTTGATTTCCGTATACATTTCAATAACCTTTTTTTTAAATCTTCAATCGCTTCATAAAAGAACTAATCCACTTTCTTATCATATTTTGTATATCTATCGCCATCAATCTGCATGGCTATTTCAGTACACATGGAAAGTTCCTATGGAGAACGTTCCTATAAGAAAAAAAGAGTCCGCATTGATGTGCAGACCCTGTATATATTAGTGCTTGTAGTTCCCATTTTTTTATGATTTGAAAGGAATAAACATCTCGGTTACATATTTATTAGGATTGCCTTTAAACAGCATGCCCGGACCTTTTCTATAGATTTCTCTTAATGGCGTCGTTAATTCTAGATTATGCTTAGACGCGTAATCATTAATAGCTTGATAGGCAGAACCAACCTCGTCATATGGACCTATATGAATAACGGATAATCCTGACTCAGCTGGGAGCCTTCTACTCACCACATTACCTTCTGTTTTTATAGCCTTTTTAACGGGAACACACACCTCTATGTCTGCATCTTCTTTGTACTCATCATCATAATACAGATTGAATGGTACATCTTTTGCAGCACCTTTTACAGTCTTATAGATTTCTCCCATATACTTACCACACTGATCATACGCACCTGTATACCTCATACTAATAATCTCTACTTCATCATAAGTTTTTTCAATTACTTCATAATCATTCATCGCTTTCACAACCTTTCGTTTTTCAGTTTCATCAATCAGACGTTTTTTAATAACCGCTAATCGCTTAATCTCCAAGTCAATATGACTCGTTTTTTCAGCCATATAGTACAGGATATCAGAGGGATCTTCACAATTTAATATGACTTCCTTAATCTCCTTGACCGAAAATTCACAGGCTCTAAGTAATCTGATAGCTTCTGCAGTAGCTACTTGATTGGCTTTATATAGCCTATAACCTGTATATTGGTCTATCTCTTCTGGTATTAAAATGTCTTCTGAGTGATAGTATCTCAGGGCTTTTACTGTTAGCCCTGTCATTCTTGAAAAAGTACCAATTTTATACATGGCGCCTCCTTCTAGTTTCACAACCGTTAACTGCTGTAAGATAAGTATAATACCTCCTCTTAGGGGAGTGTCAACACTAATTATACACTTCTGGTTTATTAAACATTCTTGATGCAAGTATGAACAAGCCACCGCTCATTACAACGAGTAAACAAGCTGTAAATACTAAAGTCAGTGTAAGTGGCCTCCCTAGTGCAAGCATGACAGCAATCATAATAATCATAGGTGTAATAGAGATCATACTGATGAACATCTTGATGTATATCCTTAAAATCAACGTCCCAATCCTGCCAATGTAAGTTGCTAAAATAATGTCTGTAAAATATACCTGAAGCCCAAAAGCTAAAGTAATCACAGGAATAATGAGTATCTCAGGTTGAAAAACTCTAAAATATAAACTAATCAATATAAGGGGTATTATAGTATCAGCCAATATCTTAATGCCACGCCAATAGGTAATGGCATATAGTTTTTTGAGTGAGGTTTCGGGTATGAGATACAGATATGGGTTGCCAAGTTCTCCAGTATTCGATGTCATAGAATTAAAAAATAACATAGCTATATTAACAATCAATGCACCGCTTAGTATGACAGAACCATCCACTCCATCGATTGTAGACATCAGATAGGCAACAGACAATGAGCCTATAATCGTAACAATGGAACTAATGTACAGTAATATCAAGGAAGATTTTCTAAGTTCCAGATAGTACTTTTGTCGAATCACTTTCCCGCCACTACCGATAAACTGAAAATCAATTTTTTTGGCACCTTTATTCTTTCTCTGATAAAAGGCTTTGAAGGAATTTTCACCTTTATTTAAAGCTTCTCTAAAACGCTCCATTTTTGCGGAGTTACCAATGGCGTTTTCATAAAAAGAAGTATCAGTCAACTTAATCATGGTAACAGATGAAATAATCGTCACTAATAATGCCATACTAAAGATAACAATGGTATGTGTATCAATACCGTATATACCAGCTTCAAACACCACTTTATACCACCCAATAAATGGCAGGTAATCATAAAGCGGATGATTAATCACATTCACGGCACCTTTTAACATGTTATCGCCATTCAATATACCGTATAAAAACAGCATCAGTACTGAAAGAAGGCTTACAAAAAAGGTTATTCTAAACACCAGTTTCAACTGAGGTATTTTTACTTGTAATGTAAATAAACACATGCATATCTGGGAAAATGAAATCAACATAAATGCCCATGCAAATACAAATAACCACACACCACTCATGTCTAAACCCAAATATCTTATCAATAATGGTCCTTGAATAATCATAAGTAATGCTACAAGTACTGACATCAGGGACTGAATAATCTGAGCATAAATCAGTATACTAGATGGTTTGACCGGTCCAGTAAATAGAAAATGGGTGTCTGCTGTCCGAAGTGGCAAGTTAACATTCCCAGTGGATTTATATAATGACGGAAATATAGATAATATAATAAAGCCCGTAACCAGTATGGAATAGACATCAAAATTCTGTTGCTTAATCGTAGTAGGTGCTGTATCAAAAATCAGTATAATTGAGTTCATTATCATAAATCCGATAAACACCAAATAGCCGATAAGAGACGCAGGTTTTTTAAAAACCTGTAGGATTGCATTTTTGTAAGTCTTTCTTAAAATATATAATAAAGGCCCCATCTACTCACCTGCCTTAGTTGAATGAAAATACAACGCCTCTAATTCAATGTTCTGACTAATCAGTTCTTCTTTAGAAATCTCTCGAACTAACTTACTATTATTCATAATTAAAACCTTATCCCAATAGCCTTCCACACTATCAATGATATGGGTACTGATCAGCATGGCACATCCTCTGCTTTTCAATTCTACAAAAAGTTTTTTAAGTTCTTTGATAGCCTTTGGATCTAGTCCGATCATGGGCTCATCGAACATTATGAATCTCGGGTTGGTAATAGCCGCACAGCAAAGACTTACTTTTTGTTGCATGCCTTTGGATAATTCTCTGCCAACCTTTTTTCGTTTAAGGGTAAGGTCAAATCTTTCTAAAAGTTCCTCTTTGTAATCTTCATAATTGCTAATCCCATAAGCTCTAGCAACAAAATCAATATGTTCATCTATGGTGAGCAACTCATACAGTGCTGGTGTTTCTGGTACATATGAAAATATTCTTTTAGCTTCCATAGATTCACTGGCCAACCCATCTATCGTTATGCCACCTTCAAATTGTAATAGACCAGCGATGGATTTTATTGTTGTGCTTTTGCCCGCACCATTGGGACCAAGTAATATACAAACCTCTCCCACATCTATATTGAATGATAGGTCATCCACTGCTATGACTTTTTTACCGAATTTTTTTGTTAAATGGCTGACAACTAGCATCTATCTCTCCTTCATTAACATCTTGGCTAATGCTTTCTAAATACCTTACT
>JAQICP010000148.1 GCA_027858555.1 Vallitaleaceae bacterium | reverse complement strand
CCATGAGACTCGGTGCTTATCCATGCAAAGTTGAAATTGGATCAAAGGCATACGAGGCATATAATAAAGATATTATCTATGAGAGACATGGTCATCGTTATGAATATAATAACGAGTATAGAGAGAACTTGACTAGTAGTGGGTTGTTGATATCTGGGGTATCACCTGACGATCATTTGGTTGAGATGGTAGAAGTACCAGCACACCCATGGTTTGTCGGGGTTCAGTTCCATCCAGAATTCAAGTCAAGACCTAACAGAGTGCATCCACTGTTCAGAGATTTTGTAGCTGCCAGTATTAAGAATATGAGATAGAATTGAAGATATTAATATACCTATCCCTGCTACTGCATGATATAAAGTTTATATATTCCCAAGAACAAAGTGTACTTCCAGTACACGTTTTCACAAAGTGAAATTGTGCTCAAAGAAAGTTCCTATGAAGAACTTTCTTAATGAAGAACTTTCCTAATGCATAGAAAAAGCGTACATAATGTACGCTTTTTATTTTTGCTATGTATTTATGCTTTTTTCTTGATGTTTTTTGCTAACTTCGCTTTTTTTGCTTTAAGTTCTGCTTTAACAGTTTTCCTGGTTTTCTTCACAGGAACCGCAAGTTTAGCACCTTTGATAGCCACAATATACATGCCAGCTAATTCAACTTTGACGTTTTTCTTAATTGGCAATTGCTTGTAAACCCTGTCGTCACACATTAGCGTGGTAATCTTAGGACCAATCTTAGCTTTTACTAAAGGCATCTTTCGCATTCTCAGGTAAAAAGGCACCTGATCTTGTACTATTTTGGGGAGATTGGAATCTTTAACTTTCAGTTTCTTTTTATCAATAACCAAAATGGTTGTTGTCATCTTGTTTTGATCGATCATTGATTGTTGACTATCTACTTTGCCTTGTAATCTTTTAGAGAGGAAGTACAAACCTACCAGTACAACTACTACTACAAGTACAACTATTATTAAAATTTGCCACCAGACCATTATGTGAATCCTCCTTCGAACGAATCGTGTATTACCATTCTAACATTATTCTTCAAAAAATCAATATAAAAAGTATTAAATTAATGTATAAATCAAATATATAGTTGATTTATGAGTTTTAAGGCCTACTTCATTCTAGAACGAAGGTCTTCAATGGTTTTTTTTACATAGTCGGTACTATCAATAGTGGCATCACTTTCTAGTGTATGTAAATCAATTGGTTCACCAAATGACAGACTAACAGGTGCGGGTCTGAACTTGGTACCATTGTTCTCAAACACATCATCAGTGCCTTTAATGGCAAAAGGTACAACACGCACCCTGGATTTAGTCGCTAATTTGAGACTGCCAGGTTTGAATGGTAATAGTTCAGCGGTTAAACTCCTAGTACCTTCTGGGAAGACGACGAGGGTATGACCATCTTTTAACATCTGTATGCCTTCTTTGATAGTTGCAACACCTTTTCGAAGGTTAGTACGGTCTAGAAAAAGACAGCCTATCTGAAACATCCAAAAATTAATCATCGGTGTTTTTTTAAGGGACTCTTTTGCTACAAAGGCAACAGGTCTATTAGTGAATCCCAGTAGTAAAGGAATATCAATAAAACTTCTATGATTACCAACAAATAGAACGGTTTCATCTTTTGGAATGAATTCTTGTCCGGTAACGGTTAACTTAGCGCCATTGATCTTATAGAATACTTTAGATAAAGGCGACAAAATCAGGTAGCCAAACCGATATTGAAATCGTTTATTGAAACGACCTACCAAGAAGGATATTAATGAAAAGGGTAATGTAATTAAAAAAACAATTAAAACAAATATAAAACAAAGACTGATACGAATCATATTAGCACCTTATACTTTCTCTATATTTCTACCATATAACTTAGTTAGTGATTGTAGATATACGGTAGTAAGCTCATTAATTTGGTTTAGTTTAAATCGATACCGCCAGTTACCAGTAGGCGTTCCTGGCATATTCATGCGCCAAGAGCCATCTTGGCCTATAATATCTTGAATCGGGATAATTGCTATCTTCGAAACGGAACCAAGGCAACCCCTGATTAAGTCCCATTGTGGTGAACCACCATCCGTATTGAAGTAGCGCCTGAATTTATCTTTACAAGAATCTGACAGCTCAGAGTACCAACCAATGGTTGTGTTATTATCATGGGTACCAGTATAGCAGACTGAGTTAGGTTTATAATTATGTGGGAGATGGGTGCTTTCACCTACATCCATGAAGGCAAATTGCAACACATTCATGCCGGGTAAATCTAAAGTGTCCCGGAGCTTAACCACCTCTTTTGTAATGATACCAAGATCTTCTGCGATAATAGGCAGGTCACCAAGTGTCTCCTTAAGTTTTATGAAAAAGTCCACACCAGGACCAGTTTTCCATGTGCCGTCGATGGCATTTATTGCACCATAGGGCACTGACCAGTAGGATTCAAAGCCTCTGAAATGATCGATTCGAAGGGCATCTACACACCTTAAGGTATGAGAAATACGACTGAACCACCATACATACTCTTGACTTTTACAGACGTCCCAATTATATAAAGGGTTGCCCCAAAGTTGCCCTTCTGCTGCAAAATAATCTGGTGGCACGCCAGCAACTTCAGATGGCAAGCCATCTTCAGACAGATAAAACAGATGCTTATTAGTCCACACATCGGCGCTGTTATAAGCCACAAAAATTGGTACATCACCAATAATTTCTATATTGTTGGTGTTAGCATAGACTTTTAGTTCATGCCATTGCTTGTAAAATAAAAACTGTACGAATTTGTAATAGTGTACTTCGTATTTTAGCTTCGTATGCCACGCCGCTTTAGAGGCAGGTGTGTAATTCGCTATCTCAGGAGACCATTCATTCCAAGCCTTATGGCCTTGGTTTTCAAAGACAGCCATGAAAAGAGCAAAGTCATCCAACCAATAATCTTCAACTTTAGAAAATTCATTGAAAGCCGTGGTCATGTCAATAGATGGATTATTTTGATAGTGCTTAAATGCTTTTCTAAGCAAAGGCATCTTATAATCATAAACCAGATCGTAGTCTGTTTCATAGGTGTTAAAAACGGCGGTGCCTAGCAAGTCATCTGGTGTTAACAATTGGTCTTCTAGTAGTAAATCTAGACTTATAAGCAAGGTTTGACCAGCAAAAGATGAAAAGGGATGATAGGGTGAATCACCATAGCCAGTAGGACCAAGAGGCAATATCTGCCAATAAGACTGATTAGCATTTTTTAAAAAATCAATAAAGTCATAAGCACCTGGACCTAGGTCACCGATGCCGTGTTTGCTTTCAAAACAGGTAGGATGAACCAAAATACCGCTTCTTCTATTGGATTTATATCGCATAGCACATCTCCTTAAAATTTATTTTTTTCTATCATATTCATCTTCAAATCATATAGTGGTCTTGAAAGATCCACGTAGACTTCCTGAGGGTTAATTAAACGCTTTGATTCATCCCAAAGTGTCTTTAGCTCAGTTTCACAGTATTTCTTGATATCGAATGTAGCAGGACTTTCGTAAATAGTCATACCACCAGTTATGATCGGTACAAGTAATTCGCGAATTGTATATTCGCCTGCTAGCAATGTCTTGTTCTTCCATGTTTCTATTGGATCAAAAATAATTAGATCGTCTGTCTCATTATAGATTTCTTCGTTCAATACAATCAAGTCAGCAATTAGTTTGTGATTAACCGTGTCATATAATCTTAGTGTTCTTTTATTACCAGGATTAGTGATTTTAACATGTGTTTCTGAGATCTTGATTTTGGGCTCAAACACGCCGTTTTTATATTGGGCAGTTAGTTTGTAGACACCACCAAAAGCAGGACAATCTTTTGAGGTGATAAGGTTGGTACCAACACCCCACAATGTTATTTTTGCACCTTGTAGCTTAAGATCTCTTATAAGATATTCGTCAAGGTCACTGGAAGCGCTAATAATGGCATCAGTAAATCCAGCATTATCAAGCATGATTCGTGCCTTTTTAGAAAGATAGGATAGGTCACCACTATCTAAACGAATGCCATAATTTTTAGAATCGATTCCGGCTGCTTTCATTTCGTTGAATATTTTGATTGCATTAGGCACACCAGAACGCAAAGTATCATAGGTGTCCACTAAAAGGATACAAGCATGAGGGAATAAAAATGCATATTTTCTAAACGATTCTAGTTCTGTGTCAAAACTCATAACCCAGCTATGGGCATGTGTACCCTTAACAGGTATATCGAATAATTTGCCAGCCAGTACATTAGAGGTAGCGGAACATCCGCCGATAACAGCAGCTCTAGCGCCAAGAATACCGGCATCAGGACCTTGCGCCCGTCTTAAGCCAAATTCTAGAACAACGCCATCCTCTGCAGCCCATTTGACTCTAGCGGCTTTTGTGGCAATTAAGCTTTGATGATTAATAATATTGAGCAGTGCGGTTTCAATCAACTGAGCCTGAATAATAGGTGCAATCACTTTGACGATTGGCTCGCCGGGAAATATAACGGTACCTTCAGGTACGGCGTATAAGTCACCAGTGAACCTAAGCTCGCTTAGATAACTTAAAAATGATTCTTCAAAAACACCTTGATTACGTAAGTAAGCAATATCATCATCATCAAAGTTAAGAAGCTCAAGATATTCAATTGCTTGCTTGAGTCCAGCAGCCACAGAGAAACTACTGCCATTAGGATTCATTCTATAAAACAAGTCAAAAACAACGCATTCTTCATGTTTGTTTTCATGAAAATAACCTTGCATCATTGTAAGTTCATAAAAATCAGTTAGTAATGTTAAATTTAGACCTGGCATAGGCGCCTCTTTCTCTTGCTACATATGATTTATAGGTAATACTATATAATAGTAGTTTAAACTATTTGGTGCATTCTATCAATCAAATCAGCAAATATAATTACAGTGAGATGGTGTGGGTTTCTAAACTTAAGGCAACACTTAATAAAGATAAAATACAGACAAACTACATATATATTAAAAACATAAACCTGATA
>JAQICP010000143.1 GCA_027858555.1 Vallitaleaceae bacterium | reverse complement strand
GGGATACTAACTTGAATAGCTTAGTTTTAGTTTCTTCGTTATCAATAAGTGAATAAGAAAGTGTGGTACCGATAATCAAGACACCTTGAATGACTAAATATAGTGTATAGAAAACATTCATATAATAAAGAGGGTTAGCGATTTGAGTCACTAAGGTCTGTATGATCATAAGAAAAAAGAATATAACCAACATATGGAATCGTAGGGTATTTCGATTCATTCGCAATACTTTTTCGTGGTTTTTAAGTGGTGAATTAGTCATTCATAGCCTCCTGGACAACCGGGGTAAACCTGAGTCAATCGGGGTCAATTGGGGTCAATCAGTGTTAATCGGGGTTAACCGGGGTTAACCGGGGTTAACCTAATTAATCTATATCAATTCATATAATAGGACTTATCTTATTACTGCTATTTTATCATACTATGGTCCTAGATGGGAAGGAATAAATTAAGGATACGGGTAGTTTGAATGACTTTGAAAAAGCGATTGTGTTATAATGCATAAAAGGAATATTCAATAATTTAATGGGAACAGTTCAAAGAAGAATAAGAAGAGCGTGCTATGAAAAATATGGATCAACAACAAACAAAGCGGTTGGCTATTGAAAAAGAATGGGCCACTTATAAATACAATGTGATGGAAAGAAACTACAGTTACTATAAATCCATCAGCAAAGGCTTACATGACCAAATAGATGCCGACAGTATTAAAGAGACCATGGCAGGGTATCTTAGTGAGCCGTTATCTTGTGAGGCTGTTATTAATACCCTTAGACATGTATGGGGATACTTTAGAAAAGAGGCAAGTGAGTCAGAAAAAGTGATGGCCCATAGTCTGATTGATGATTTTAGTAACAAGCTTATTATTCGAGAAAAGGTAAAAGTATATCTAGCCAATCTAGCGGTTAAATACAAAAGTGACTATCTACTTGAAAGCCACTATTTTGATGATATGTTAGTGGTAAGTGACGCTGTCTACAGTGAGCTATTAAAGATATGGTATGATAATAATCGGAGAGATTTGCCTTGGCGCAGAACCACAAATCCTTATCATGTATGGATTTCAGAGATCATGTGCCAGCAGACACAAGTGGCAACAGTGATTGGTTACTATAATAGATTTCTTGCCAAATGGCCTGATATATACGCACTGTCTCTGGCAACAGAAGACGAAGTGTTCAAGATGTGGGAAGGCCTGGGTTACTATGGCAGGGCTAGAAGAATGATGCAACTGGCCCATATTCTTGTGGCAGATTACAGTGGTGAATTTCCCAGCACCTATGAGCAGATGATTAAACTGCCAGGTATTGGTGCCTATACGGCAGGCGCCATCTTAAGCATATGTTTTGAGCAGAAAGTTGCAGCGGTTGATGGCAATGTTATGCGGGTAATATCAAGGGTGTTTAATAGCCATAAAGATATTGCACTTCCCCGTACTAAGGCCCATATCGAACAGATGGTATTACCTTTGTTACCTGATGATGTCTCATCCTTTAATCAGGGATTGATGGAACTAGGGGCACTTGTGTGTACGCCAACTAATCCGGATTGCAGCCATTGTCCTTTTGAAATGGTCTGTATTGCCAATCGCTTGTCAATTCAGAACCGCGTGCCAGTCAAGTCAAAAGCCAGGAAGAAGATTGATGAGAACGTAGATGCAATGTTGCTCATCTGTGATGATCATGTCCTGATTACAAAAGCAAGTAGTCAGGGACTACTGGGCGGCTTATGGGGATTGCCATATATGACTCACTTGATAAGTGAAGTAGTGGAATCTGAAACAAAGATAGGAAATAAACTAGTTGAAGAGAAGATTAGAGCGCATCTAAAAGAGACGTATGCCATAGATATATATGGGTTTGAAAGTACTAAGTGTAAGTACAAACATGTCTTTACCCACAAAACATGGGAGATGAGGCTTCATGTAATGTATAGTGAATCGATGGTTCAGATAGATTACCCAGAGATGAAATGGGTCAGATTAACCGAATTAGATGATTATCCAATATCAACAGCATTTAGAAGATTGATATCAAAAAGTGAGTATGGTTTATATCTAAAGTAAAGCATAGGTCACTGCTTCTAACATCCTATGAGGCATGAGTAGTGCTGAGCGAGAATATCAAGGTAATATAGCTTTAGTCACTAATGCCATTGGCGACGAGGATTTTAGTTTCAATTCAGAAACACTCAAAATGAATGCCTTTAACTGGATACTTTTTTTAGCAGTACAAGAATGATATTGGTCTTGACAAGTAGAGATGAACAACATAGAATATGAATGAACGGATATATATACATTTCAAAATTAATGAGAACAATAAGCAGGATAAAAA
>JAQICP010000131.1 GCA_027858555.1 Vallitaleaceae bacterium | reverse complement strand
CAACATATTAACAGAGAAACTGGACTGGAATTACTAGGTCATTCGAAAAAATTATATAATAAATTATTAACTGGATTTGCTGCAAAATATGTGACTGTACATGAAGAATTTGAGACATTAATAGGTCAAGAGAACTTTGAAGAAGCAAGAAGACTGGCACATAGTATAAAGGGTTTATGTGGCAATTTGGGTGCCGAGCACTTAGGTGAGATTTCCAAAGACTTAGAGTATTCATTTAGAGACTTGACACCTGAATATATAAGACTGCTACCAATATTTGAGAATGAATTACAAGTGGTCTTAAGCGAGATTGATGTTATCATAAAGGACTTGATGCTTGAAGAACCAGAAATTACGAAGACTAAGACAGAAGTAGCCTTAGAAACATATAACATGCACTTAGAGCAGTTATACAGGGCCTTAATTGGTTTTAAACATTCTGAGATTAAAAAAGCCTATGAAAAAATAAAAACATATAATGTGCCGACGGTTTATACTGAGTCATTGCATCCGGTTTTTGGAGCAATTGATCATTTTGATTATAAAACAGCGGCCAATATATTAGAAAGCCAGTTGGAAAATTAATGGAATCATTTATAGTATTAGATATTGAAACAACAGGGTTTATGCCTCAGTCCCATGAAATAACAGAAATAGGGGCAGTCAAAATTGAGAATGGTTGTATAACAGAAGTGTATTCTCAACTCATTAATCCGAAAGTATCAATCCCTGAGAAGATCACAGAAATAACAGGGATTACGGATGAGATGGTTAAAGATATGCCAACCATTCATGAAGTTTTGCCAGAGTTTGTTGATTTTTGTTTGGATTATCCCATAATGGGTCACAATGTTCTGTTTGACTATAGTTTTCTTAAAACTAATGCTGTAAGACAGGGGCTTAGATTTGAAAAAAAAGCATTAGATACCTTGCTAATTGCTAGAAAGATTATGCCAGACTTACCAAGTCGTAGTTTAACTAGCCTATGTGAGCTATTAGATATAAAAAGAGAGCAAGCCCATAGAGCTTACGATGATGCAAAGGCTACTTATTCACTATATTTATTATTAAAAGATAGCCCTAGAGCGTACGGGCATAATAAATTATTCGAACCAAAACCCATATACTTCAAACCTCAAAAAGAGAGTCCTATCACCGATAAACAAATTCGGTTCTTATCTGACCTTTGTTCCCGTTATGAATGCACATTAGATAAGCCAATAAAATCTTTATCAAAAAGTGAAGCTAGTCGTCAGATTGATTTAATTCTTAGTGTTCATGGTCGTTAGTAATGTTGTAAGACCTTCTATAATTTTGTTCTTAAGCATAAAATTGCTCTGACTCACATAATCAATTAATTGCTTCATATCTTCAATTTTGCCAGTATCAGCATAGACTTGACCAAGAAGCAGATAGATATGACTAACATCTGCGCCAACCGCGATGGCTTCTTTTAGTACACTGATTGCCTCTAGGTGGAGGTTCAATTCATGCAATCCCTTTGCCCAGCTGAGTAAGTTCTTAATATATTGATTATAATTATTTTCGTAAGATTCCACTGTATCTAATTGTCCAGTACCGTATTTTAGGCGTACATCACTATTAAGCATAGTTGATAGATTCATCATAGGATTTAATGTGAGCAGCCGACAATTCTCTTGATAGGTATAAAGCCGTTCTTTACCTAAAGAGCTGTACGTGGAGGATTCGATAAGAGGCAAATTCTCATAATGAGTCCTCACATAATCATCTTCAGTGAGTTCTTTTTTACGAATGTAGTGAGATTTGCTTTCTTTTTTCCAGAAATTGTCTCTGCTACTAATCTCACTGTTATCAGACTTACCCATTTTGTACCTAAACAGGATAATAAAAATTATAAATAATATGAAAAAAGTTGGTATACCCATATAATCACCATATCTTAAGTTGTTTTATATTGCTATCTATATTATAATGTATTTATCGAAGATATCATAGCATTTGTGGGATATCTAATATAAGTGATAATTTTGGAGGAATACATGTTTTTTAAACGAAAAAATTCAATGCGACTTATAGCTATAGTAATTGCAGCGGTTATGGTTTTAGCCTTATTAGCAGGTGTTATCGTGCCCTCTTTCATATACTAAAACTAAAGTTAATCAAAGGTTGTTCTAATGATAATTGGAACAACCTTTTGTTATGTCCAGATTTATCAGTTTATTTGTTGTAGATATTGGACAATTGCATTTTATAATTGCCAAGTAATTTGAAATGGTGACACTCTTTCTTCATCTGATCTAGGGTGCTTATGATTGATTCGTCTTCAATATTACCTTCAAAATCAATATAAAAGTAGTATTCCCAAGGCGTATGTTTCACAGGTCTTGATTCAATCTTGAGTAGGTTGATCTTATTAGTGGCAAATTTTTCAAGTGCATTAAAAAGAGCACCAGCTTTATGCGTGGTGGAAAATACAACACTTACTTTATTACATAGATTATTCACTTTTAAGTTTTTACTGATGATGATGAAACGTGTTGTGTTTTGCTTATTGCAATTGATATTTTCTGATAATACGTCTAAACCATATATTTCAGCAGCTTGCTTTGAAGCGATTGCAGCAATTGTAGGATCGTTTTGATCTCTAACAAATTCAGCGCTCTTAGCCGTATTGTAATATGGGATTAATATCCAGTCATATGGCTTTAAAAAAATAACACTTTGTTCAAAACCTTGAGGATGAGAATATACTGTATTGATATAATCAATAGATGCGCCTTTTATTGCTAGAAGGTTCTGTATGGCCTTCACATAGGTTTCACCGACGATTGTACAGTTGTAGGCATTAAGTGCATCATAGACAGCAGCAATCGCCCCAGTTGATGAGTTTTCAATAGGTACAACACCATAATGAATCTCTCCGGCATCAATAGCTTCAAAGACATCTTCAAATTGTGTATACTGCTCGATTTCCACATCATTAGGGAAATAATTAAACAAGGCCTCTTCACTAAAAGAACCGCTTATACCTTGATGTCCGACTTTTATTGTTTGTATTTCTGCCATAATTACCTCCATATAGACCACTACTGTATCTTGGTAAAATTATACTTAAGTTTAGTTGGCATGTCAAATAACATTTCATACTAGGGTTACCCCAGTATTACCCAGGTATTACCCCAGTATAAAAAAGTGGTGCAAAAGACTAGCAGTATTTACAGGTATTTGGACATATTATAGTAACTTGTACCACTGGGATATGATATAATGATTTAAGAATTCAGACATAAAGTGGAAAAGTAGGTGTTAAGATGAAAAGATTTATAGTAGGGTTAATGGTGTTTGCATTGTTATTAATGCCTTTGAATAGTTTTGCGTTGACGGATAATGAAGCTTATGCTGGTAATCAGCTTAGGACACTGGGCATACTTAAAGGTTACCCAGATGGTACACTTGGTCTTGCTAATAATATTACAAGATGTGAAGTAGCTACACTCACCATGAGAATTCTGGGTTATGAAGCGGTAGAAGTACTTGGGCAAGGAAAGACTTTCACAGATCTGCCAAGTACCCACTGGGCATATCAATATATACAAAATGCCTATAAACTATCAGTGATTCATGGTTATCCTTCAGGTGAATTCAAGCCTAATAATAACATTGCCTATGCTGAAGTAGTGGCTATTATGGTTAATGCTTTAGGTGAGCAGACTGATATAGTAGGGGCATGGCCTAATAATTATTTAGACAAAGCCAAAGCCCTTGGTATTATTCCAAAAGATTCAGTTGTTGATCCAACACGTATTGTTACACGAGGTGAAATGTCAGTGATAGTATGGGATACATTATTGATTAAAGAATAGTAGGTCACAATTATTTAATAAGAAACTAATAAAAGCGTTATGACATAAAGAAGTGCACGCCCTAAGTTAGGTTGTAGCTAACTTAGAGCGTGCACTTCAAACATGTTATAACGCTTTATTCATCTTATAGAAAGATATCCATTGGCACTTTCCATGCCTAAACAACTTATCTTAACAATGAAAGAAATATCGATAGAACGGTTACTTCACATCTAATCCGCCAAACATAACCAATGATTTAAGGATAAGTCTCTTAGGTGCATCATCCGCGCTATTAAAACCCATCTTAGAAGCATTGTGCTTATTATCCCAGCCTCCAAATAAAGGCAGACCTTTGATTTCGACTACCCAGTCATCAGG
>JAQICP010000077.1 GCA_027858555.1 Vallitaleaceae bacterium | reverse complement strand
TCCCACAATGCAGTAGTATCTGGCAACCCATATCGTATCCGTTATGAAGCTGATATTAAGGAAGCTTTGGAAGATGCGAAAAACTATGGTTATGACATTTCTTATGCATCTTTTGTCGCTGAGTGGGATCCTGCAGTTGAGCAGCAATTATTAGAAAACAGTATTAACGAAGGTTATGATATTTTACTTGTTAACCCAGTAAGCAATAGTGGAATCGACCCATTAATTGACAAGGCGATTGATGCTGGCATCAAGGTAATTTTTGCGGATATCCCATATATGTCAGAAAAAACATTGAATGTTGGAGCTGACCAATTTGAATTTGGCTATGAATCTGCAACATTTGTTGGAGAAACATTAGGTGCTGGTGCTAAAGTTATCTTGATTAATGCCATCGAAGGTAACATTGCAAATGACTGGAGAGAAGACGGATTTAATCAAGCTATTGAAGAACAAGGCCTAGAAGTTGCTGGAAGATACAATCACAACTGGGATGCAACAACAGCCGTTAACGTTATGACAGAGATTATTAACTCAGGTGTTGAGTTTGATGCGATTCTTACATCTCAACTTGCAGAGTCAATTATGACTGCCTATGATACAACAGGTGCTGATCTACCTAAAGCTATCGCTTTTGGTGACGTTGCACAATATGGTCAAAAAATGCTTGAAATTAACAAAGACGGAGAAGTCTTACCTTACTTATTTATGAGTAATCCTCCTGGAGTTGGTGCGATTGCACTTAACTTTGGATTGAATGAAATGATGGGTGGAGAAATTAAAGAAGACGCCATTACACAATATGACGGATTTAAGATGGTTCGTATTCCATCAAGACTTTCATTCACTTATGAAACCCAAGAAGAATACAGAAGCACGATTGAAGCTATGGCGCCATCAGATTCTGTTACTTATTGGTTAACTATTGACGAAGTAAAAGCTGAGTTCTTTAAGTAGGCCTTTACTAGATCAATTATCATGGGGTCGAAGGTACACTTTCGACCCTATGATTTTATTGATTTTACATATTTCTGTATTAAGGAGGACCAGTTTTGATTGCTCTTAAAGGTATAAATAAAAGCTTTGGCACTGTAGTAGCGCTAAAGGATGCACGGTTAGATGTTAAAGAAGGCGAAATTATGGCCTTATTGGGCTCTAATGGTTCGGGTAAATCTACGATGATCAAGATACTGTCTGGACTTTATAACCCAAACAGCGGAAGCGTGATGGTAGATGGTAATATAGTGAATATTAAGTCTTGTGTAGATGCTCATAATGCAGGGATAGCAACTGCATTCCAAGATTTAAGTTTAGTTCCGACAATGACTGTTATTGATAACTTAGTATTAGGGATCGAGCCACTAGGCAGATTTGGTTTGGTGGATAGGGTTAAGTCAGTGGATATGGTCAAAAGTATATTAGATCGTTTGGGTGTAGTATGTGATATTGACGCTTATGTTCAAACACTGCCTACCTCTACACAGTCTATGGTAGAAGTAGCGAAGGCTATACTTTTAAAACCGAAGATACTTCTTTTGGATGAAGTTACAGCGTCATTACATCATGATGAAATTAAACTGTTATTTAAACTTGTACGTGAGTTAAAAGCAGAAGGTATTGCTATTGTTTTTGTTACTCATAGAATGGGAGAAGTTTTTGAACTTTCTGATAGGGTAACAATTATGCGTAGTGGTATAACTGTTATAGATGAGGACACTTCAAAGCTTTCTATGGATGATATTGTATATCATATGACGGGCAAAAAGCCGGATGCTGGAAAAGGTAAAACAAAAATTGAAACAAACCAAGATGGCAAGCTAGTTTTAGATGTAAAGAACTTAAAGCAGAGGAAAGTACGTGATATATCTCTGCAAGCTTATAAAGGTGAGATTATCGGTATTGCCGGCTTGCAAGGACAAGGGCAACCAGCTTTTATTCGGACAGTTTTGGGATTGATGAAGCCTGAGGATGGAAGCATTATATATAAAGGCAAACAAACAAATTATAAGTCTCCTGCAAACGGTATTAAAAATGGCATGGGTTTCATATCCGGCGACCGAAATAAGGAGTCTATCTTCCAACAAAGATCCATAGAAGAAAATATCTATGCAGGTAAGGCGGCGACCCAAAATATATTTAAGTATGTTACCACCAAAGAAATGAAACAGTTTTCACGAGATGCAATTGACGCCTATAATATTGTTGTAGGTAACATAAAAGACCCTGCCACATCGCTTTCAGGTGGCAATCAACAAAAATTGGTGGTATCTAGATGGATTGCATTGGCACCAGACTTATTGTTGCTAGACGATCCAACCAAAGGGGTAGATGTTCATTCTAGACGTGAAATACAACAGATTTTGAGGGTCTCGGCCGAAAAAGGCATGACGGTCATTATTTCATCAAGTGAAAATGAAGAATTAATGGAGATAGCGGATAGGATTTATGTATTTTATGAAGGGGAAATTAGTGGTGTTCTTAAAAAAGGTGATATGTCTATGGAAAAATTAGTGGCTGCACAGATGGGTATGATATCGGAAGGAAGTGACTCATGATAGAGTATATGAAAAGTTCTTTCATAAGATTCAAACGCTCTCCGGCTTTTACGGGGTTTGCATTGTTTGCTTTTGCTCTTATTCTTAATATTATTATCAGAGGTCCTGCTGACTTCTTTAGTGCACAAAGTATGGGAACATTATTTTCAAAAAATGCACCGATTATTTTAGTTACGATGGCACAAGCTGTATTGCTTATTACAGGTACGCTGGATATTTCAATTGGTATACAGCTGGCGCTAGTGAACGTTATCGTGATTATGCTTCCACAAGAACTAGGTGTGTCCATACCTGTTGCTTGGTTTATCGGTATACTCGCTTCACTGGCTATATCAGCTGTGGGTGGTTTTCTGGTAGCAGTGCTTAGAATTCCTTCATTACTTGCAACATTTGCACTGACGTTTGTCATCA
>JAQICP010000066.1 GCA_027858555.1 Vallitaleaceae bacterium | reverse complement strand
GAGTTCAATCTGTTTAGCAATTGCAACCTCAGTTCTTTTTTTCTTGCCATATTTTTCAAAGGCTTTCGTAGCATTCTCTATGGGGGTTAAATTAGGATCAAGACTGATTACCATATCTTCATTTGTATAATAATTTAAAACCGTAACATTAGAAACACCTTCGGGTATCTGATATAAATTAGCCTGAATCAGTTCACCTTTGATTTTGAATTTTTCTTTGTCTTTTGTGTCAATGAGTTGACGTTCCTGAAGTTCAAGTTTCTTTTTACTTCTATCTAAATGAGTTTGAACCAACTTTCTCATATCAAGTGTTTTTTGCTTCAACCTAACCTGCATGGTCCTTGTCTCATAATAATCATCTATTAACTCAGATATTGATGCCATATGTTTTAAGTTCGGATTGTTAGCCAACGATAATTTCAATGTATGAAAGTCAACATAAAGATTATCTGCATCTAATATGATATAGGGGTTATATTCATGATTCTTAACGTCATTCGTTATTAATTGAAATTCAAAATATAACTTTTCAAACGCTTGGTCACTTAGCTCACTAATATAGGAGGAACCATCTATCTCAGCATTTGAGCACATGGAATCTCCAACCATACCTGAGAATCCGTAAAAACTCTTATATAGACTAGGTATAACCGGCTCTGTTGTTATTAGGCTAGATTTAAAAGTAGTTAGATTATCAACACTAAGTGGATTAGTTTTATCAGAACCAGGTGGTTCAGAGTAGAATCTTCCAGGAAAGACTTCACGAAAAGAGCTCATGACCTGTGATACACGCTTGACAGATTCTAGAATCAGATTTTCTTCATCTACTAGAATGATATTACTGTGTCTGCCCATAATCTCAATTATAAGTCTCTTTTGTCTTATATCATTCATCTCGTCATAATGCTCTACGGTAATCACCACAACTCTATCCATATTGATTTGCTGGATATCTATGATCTTACCCCCAACCAGATGTTTTCTAAACAACATACATAGTGAAGGAGGGGTCATTGGATTTGCTTTTACTATTTTAGTTAGGTGAATGCGTGGGTTTGATGCTTCTGTTGTTAGTAATAATTTATGATTTACTCTATTAGCTCTTATGCTGAATATGAGCTCATCTTTTTCTGGTTGATTGATTTTATCTATTTTACCACCAATTAAGTTATTTTGAAGTTCATAAATTATATTGGATAGGACTAAGCCGTCTATTGCCATGTTTTGCCTTCTTTCTTATATTATATACGTCATTTAGTATAACAAATAGGTAGCTTAATTAATAGACCTAGAACATATTAAGTCGATTTAAAACAAGTTATAATTGTTTCTATGGTGATAAATTTGATTACTTATAAAGGAAAATGAATGCATTTGCATATAATATTTCTTAAATCATTTTAAAAAGAACCTAATATGGTGTTTTCATGTATAATTTTGCAATACATCCTTCAATCTCTTGCAAACATTGAAAAGGTGTGATAAAATTATATCAATATCCGAAGTTCGGATACTGCTAAAATGCGACTATAAATGACTTGTATAAGTAAATCTTGACATAACCTTAGAATTAATAGAAGGTCGTCAATTATGATTAATAGAAGACATGTGGAGTCATAATATGAAAACAAATATTAGAAAGAAATTAATATTAACACCAGAAGTCCAAAGTATACTAGATGAAGCAAAAGATGTCATAATTCCAGAAACACGTGCAGAGATGTTGGATATGGCATATGGCAATACTGATACTGACGTATTTGAAGTTGGTTATGATGTAGAAGGTCAAGGTTATGTGGTTGAAGCTACAGTTACAAGATGTAGAAATGGTGCATCCGTTAATTATGTTGAACCATATATGAGAAGAAGAGATCCAAACTGTATGTATATTGCAGATAACAAAGAAACTGACAAAGAAAAATATGCAGATTATTTTGATCATTCATTTGAGGATGTTAGACAATTAACTTTTAATTGGCTTAAAGATCAAGAGCTAATAGTAATACCGTTTATGTCTGGTGATGACGAATATGGTTATCAATCTATACTAATAGCACCTAAGAACGCTGCGTTCTTTGCAGCCGGTCTCGCAGATTTACAAGGTTTTATACCTTTATCTGAGTTGTCTGACAATTTTAAACCTACAGCTATTGTATACCTTGCACCAACATTTAGACATACGCATTACAATGGAAAACAAGTAGTTGTTCACAGTCGACTAGACTCACAACATGAAGTATTTTCATTTAACTTATATCCAGGTCCAAGTGCTAAAAAAGGCATCTATGGTATCTTACTAAATATTGGTGAATCAGAAAATTGGGTTACAGCACATGCTTCTACTGTAAAAGTGACAACACCTTACGAAAATATTACAACTATTATGCACGAAGGTGCCAGTGGTGGCGGTAAGAGCGAAATGCTAGAACAAATTCATAGAGAATCTGATGGACGTGTTTTATTTGGAGAAGATACTGTAACAGGTGAGAGATTCTATCTTGAAATGAGCGATACTTGTGAACTCAATCCTGTAACGGATGATATGGCAATGTGCCCTCCTAATTTACAAGATGGTAAAAAACTTGGTGTTATAGATGCAGAGTTTGGTTGGTTTTTACGATTTGATCATATTAAGCAATATGGCACATCTTATGATCACGAAAATTTAACTATACATCCACCAGAGCCTTTAATATTCCTTAATATGAATGCAGCACCTAATTCAACCATATTAATTTGGGAACACATTGAAGATTCTCCTGGAAAAACTTGTCCAAACCCAAGGGTTATTATGCCAAGAAGCTTTGTCCCTGGTGTGGTAAAGGGTGCTGTATCTGTAGACCTTAGAAGTTTTGGTGTTCGTACGCCAGTTTGTACATCAGATACACCATCTTACGGTATCCTTGGTACATTACAAATATTACCTCCAGCACTAGCATGGTTATGGCGTCTAGTTGCACCTCGTGGCGCTGCAAACCCAAGTATTACTGAAACAGCAGGAATGGGTATGATATCTGAAGGCGTTGGTTCATATTGGCCATTTGCTACAGGTAGTATGACCGAGCAAGCCAATTTATTATTAGAACAAATTGTTAACACACCTGAAACTAGATATGTACTAATACCGAATCAACACATTGGTGCTTATGAAGTCGGTTTCAAGGCGCAATGGATTTCACGTGAATATCTAGCACGTCGAGGTAGTGCTGACTTTACTGCTGAACAAGTAATTGAATGTAGATGTCCACTTCTTGGGTATTCACCTAAGAGAATGAAAGTTGACGGTACTGATCTACCTAAAGGACTACTTCGTCCTAATCATCAACTTGAAGTTGGTAATGCATCATATGATAAAGGTGCTAAGATATTAGCTGATTTTTTCAAACAAGAAGTGAAACAATTCTTAACACCAGATCTTAGCGAACTTGGAAGAGAAATCATTGAAACCTGTTTAAATGATGGATCCGTAGATGATTATGTAAAATTAATACCAATGAATCAATAGTTAACAGTAAAAGGGAGCTGTCGCATTAGCAAATAAATTTTGCTGATGTACAGCCTCTTTTTTTTGTTCGCAAATGTTATGATTTATAGGGTAATGTATTATATACAATATTTGATGATACACTTTATTCTAAAAGTATTATGCAAATTGGTGTGTAAAAAAATAGATATCATTGAATTATTGAGTTTAATCAAACCTTATGCTATTATTACTAATAATGTCACTTAAAAAACATATGATAAAATAGTACAACAGAATTGAAGGAGTTATAATGGCCTATGAATATATCATTAGAATTAATACCAAATAGTGAAGAACATCTTATCAATGAAATGGCGATGATTAAAGCTGATTTTCCTATGATAACAGCTATCAATATACCTGATTTAGCTAGATTTGATATGCGAAGTTGGGACGCTTGTACACTTGTTAAAAACGAGTTTCCAAGAGCTATTCCTCACCTAAGAGCAATTGACTTTAATTATTCAGAAGATTTACCATTCAAATCAACATTACTAGATTATGATATCAATGAAGTTTTAGTTTTAAAAGGCGATCCACCTCAAGATATGAGTAAGAAAGTATATACGACTTGTTCTGTTGATATGATTTACAAAATAAAAAGGGAAATGCCTCATGTTAAAGTATATGCTGCTATAGACCAATACCGCCATAGTATGAAAGATGAGTATGAGTATGTACAACATAAACTTAATGCAGGTGTGGATGGATTTTTCACACAGCCCTTTTTTGACATCCGTTTTCTAGAGATGTACACAGAGATGCTAAGTGGTATAGAAATATATTTTGGATTATCACCAGTTACATCGAAATTAAGTGCAAGTTATTGGAAAGCAAAGAATAATGTGGTTTTCCCTAAGGGGTTTGAATCAACCTATAAATGGAATATTGAGTTTGCAAAAAAAGCTATAGAGTATATAAGTATGAATGAAGGGAATGTTTATTTCATGCCTATTGTTGTTGATTTGAAACGTTATTTAACTGGTGTCTTTTCTTAATTGGTTGTATAAATAAAAAGGACCATTAATTACAAACGAGGTGATACAGTGACAGAAAAAGAAAAAATGAAAAAAGGTGAATTATATAATGCCCTTGATCCTGAATTGACTGCAGAAAGAGCTTCTGCAAGAAAATTATGTTATAAATACAATCTAATATCTAAAGAACGATCTACAAAGAAACTCAAGTTGATTAGTAAGTTGTTTAGCTCAACAGAAAGTTGCCATATTGAAACACCCTTTAGCTGTGACTATGGTTATAATATAACCTATGGTAAGAGTTTTCACACGAACTATGGTTGTGTCATAATAGATGCAGGAAAAGTTACAATGGGTGATGAAGTCATGTTTGGACCAGGCGTTCATATATATACGGTGATTCGTCCAGTAGATATGACTAAGAGAAGCGCAGGATTCGAATCAAGCAAACCCGTTACAATAGGTAATCAAGTTTGGGTTGGCGGTCATTCAACCATATGTCCTGGGGTTCACATCGGCAGTAATGTTGTTATTGGCGCTGGTAGTGTTGTTGTTAATGACATTCCAGATAATGCAATCGCTATGGGTAATCCTTGCGAAGTTATTCGATTAATTGGAGTTATCTTAAAAAATAACAAATAATACCACATTTTTTTTTATAGGGGTGCATCGTGCTATATATGCTAATTC
>JAQICP010000052.1 GCA_027858555.1 Vallitaleaceae bacterium | reverse complement strand
CCTTTAGGCATCTGTGGTTCAGCTCTTGTTGATATCATCGCGATATTGCATAGACAGGGGCTTATCAATGATGCCGGTTATATGAAGGAAGCAGTTATGATCACTCAAGGTATCAGTATCTATCCTGAAGATGTGAGACAAGTTCAATTAGCTAAAGCTGCTATTATGGCTGGTATTGATGTATTATTAGATGAGGCGGGTTTAACCTATGACGATATTGACAAGTTCTATATTGCAGGTGGCTTTGGCAATCATTTGAATCTTGATAATAGTAGTTACATAGGTTTGATACCTGAGGGTATTAAAGACAGAGTGACTTTGGTTGGCAACACCTCCTTGGGTGGTGCGACTAGGTATTTACTAGAGGAAAAAGGTGAGGTTGAAATGATGGCAATAAGAGACAAGTGTGCGTATATCGAGTTATCCACCCATATGAAATTCACGGAGATGTACATTATGGGCATGGGTTTTGGAGGTAAGATATGACAAATATATATCTGATTACTGGTTTTTTAGGGGCTGGCAAAACTACATTTTTAAATGAACGCTTATTGGATAGTCATGGTAAGACGGGCGTATTGATGAATGAATTTGGCAAGGTCAGTATGGATAGTATAATAGTAAAAGACCTGACAGGTGAGTTCATCGAATTGAAAAATGGCTCCATATTTTGTAGTTGTCTCAAAGAGCATTTCATCGAAGGTTTGAAAAAATTAATACTTATGGACCTGGATGATCTGTATATTGAAAGCTCAGGCCTAGCCGATCCTTCTGATATGGGTAAAATTTTATCGGTGATTGAAGCAGAGATCGGTGATAGTAAGTTGATATTCTAAGGGACGGTATGTATAGTGGACGGCTTGTACTTCAAGCTGGAACTTGAGAAGATGGTCAGCGTAGCAAAACAGATTAGGCATAGCCACCATGTTCTTGTTAATAAATCAGACCTGATTAATACCAATCAACTATTGGAAGTCATCGAATTGATAAAAAACATTAATCCTTTGGTTGGCATTACACCCATATCATATGGTCATGTTAATTTTGAAAAGCTGAAGCTTGAATACTATCACATAGAGGATGAGGTTTCTATCAATACAATAGATAATAAACCCAAATCATTTTTGATGAAATTCATCAAAGAACCTACCACCCAGCAATTGAAGGAATTTTTGGAGCAGATGCCAGATTATTTTTATCGTATTAAGGGATTCATTCAGATAACAGGGATATGGTATAAAGTGGATTTGGTAAATACGCAGATTGAAATCAGCCCAATAGAGATGAAACATTTTAGCAATAAAAAGGTAATTGATCAACAAGTAACGGATCAGCAGACAACTGACTTTCAGGGAACTAATCAACAGGTAATTGCTACAAAGTCTGATACCAACTCTGAAGGTTTTAATGAATTAATCTTACTGGCGGCTAAGGGAATCAGTAGCATGTCTCATATGCTCGAAATAGCAGAAAAGCTACTACCTAATCTATATGAAATACAGGTTTAAACGCAGTATTTTAGGTATCAAGTAGTCAAATATTAAGCCGATTTTAGGCATCTGGAAAAATTATATATGTAATTCCACCTATTGTCTGCTATAATTAGAGAAGATTTTATAGAAAGTAGGCATTATGGAAAAGAAATTTAGTGAACTGGAATTAATCCCATCAATCATGCAAGCAGTAGATGATATGGGTTTCGAAACACCAACTGAGGTGCAATCCGTTGTTATTCCTCAGATACTGAACCGAAAAGATTTGATTGTAATGGCCAAGACTGGAAGTGGTAAAACAGCAGCATTTGGTATACCGATTCTACAGTTGATGGACCGGACCGTAAAAGGACCTCAATGTTTAATATTAACCCCAACCCGTGAACTTGCGGTACAAGTGGATAGCGATATAAAATTACTCTCAAAGCATATGGAACTATCAACAACAGCTGTTTATGGTCAACATAGTATTAATACAGAAGTAGCTGAGATGAACAAAGGTGCATCGGTTATTACTGGTACGCCAGGTCGTGTTTTTGACCATATCAATAGAAAACACTTGAAAACGGGAACCATCAAATTTGTCGTATTAGATGAAGCTGATAGAATGCTTGATATGGGATTTATCGATCAAGTGGTTAAGATTATCAAAACCATTCCAAGAGACAGAGTAACATTGTTATTTTCGGCTACCATGCCACCTGCAATTAAGCGAATATGTCAATCCTATATGAATAATCCCAAGACAATTGAACTTGGAACTGATACTAAGACAGTGGACAGCATCAAGCAGATTTATTACCGAGCAGAAGGTAATGACAAAAAGAATCAACTAGATCGATTACTTAGATACCATCAGCCAGAAAGTTGTATGGTCTTTTGTAATATGCGTGTTGATGTTGACCGTGTCAATCAATATCTAGAGAAGAAAGGCTATTATACCGAAGCCATTCATGGTATGAAGACGCAATCTAATCGGATGAGAACCATCGACCAATTCAAGACCAGCAAAGTACAAGTGATGGTCGCAACCGATGTGGCTGCTAGAGGTATCCATATAGACGATTTGTCCATAGTTATCAATTACAATGTCCCTGTTGAGAAGGACAGTTATATTCATAGAATAGGAAGAACAGGTAGAGCGGGTAATGGTGGTCTTGCCATTTCATTGGTTTCATCAGAAGAAATCATGAGCCTATATGAATTAGAAGAGCATGTTGGCGCGTTGATTGAAGAAGTCAGTTTACCAACAGATGAAGAAGTTGAAGCATCAGTTAATAATAATGCTGAAGGCAAATGGATAGAACCAAAACCATTCTCTGAACGCAGGACTAAATCTGAATATGTTAAGAGAGATTCTCATCAAA
Organism: Vallitaleaceae bacterium; assembly: GCA_027858555.1. GTDB lineage: Bacteria > Bacillota > Clostridia > Lachnospirales > Vallitaleaceae > JAQICP01. The sequence continues at coordinate 3,770 of JAQICP010000052.1, read as the reverse complement.
GAGGTGGCAGAAATGCTTCAGGTTCAAGAAACAAAGGACAAGATAGCAGGTCAAATCAAAAACCTAAGCCATATGGTAATAAGGCCGGCATCAAGCATGTGTCTAAACCAATTGTAAAAGAACATGTGAAACAAGTGGCGAAGCATGCTTTAAAGGACGCAACTAACATGCCACAAAAGCAGCATAATAAACCAGTTGTTAAACACGTACAAAAAGATGCTTTAAAAGAAACATATAAGCAACTTAAAGATCAAGGTGATAAAAAGGTTAACAAACCAGTAAATACACTTGCAAATAAACCTGCAAGTAAACCTGCAAATAAACCAGTGAATACTAATAAAAAGGCAGGTATACCACAAGAATATAAACTTTCTGCTAAACAGAAGAAACGTATTGCTGAGAGTGCTGCAAAAAAATCAGGCAATCATGATACAGCAAAGACCCAGAACAATGCCACTAATAAGAAATCTTTTGGTAGTGTTCTAGGTAGTGTGTTCAAGGGTAAAAAGTAGCAAGCTTAGTTTGGCGCGTTTAATGAGAATATGATGCCAATAATAAGTACAATATACATATTATACAAAACACAGCACACACCTTCATTAGTAATAGTGAGGGTGTTTTTTGTTTTATAGGAAAGGTTGAATCTATGAGGTGTATTTGCAAGCAATTTAAAGCAAGGTTTTTCTTGGTTAGTAAAGGCTGACATAACTTTTTTTTAGCGCTTGTTGGCTTTTGGGGAAGAATACCATAATATTATCATCACGCATGCCAACCTTCGTAGTGATTGACCACCATATGCCACAGAGATACAATAATCATAGATCATGTAAGAGAGAGGATGGTACTATGTTTAATAGATTGTTAGGATTAACGGACGAACAAATTAATGAAGAAGCGAAGAATCTAATGGGTAAAATGACCCTAAAAGAAATGGTATGGCTTCTAAATGGTAATTGGGATCCTATTAAAAATCAGATCAAGCATAATAACGCGTATAATCCGATTCCCATTAGTACTAATGGTTGTAAAAGACTTGATATAACCCCAATCAAATTCACAGATGGACCACGTGGTGTTGTTATGGGTAATTCAACTTGCTTTCCTGTATCTATGGCAAGAGGGGCAAGTTTTGATAGACAACTAGAGAGTCGCGTAGGCGATGTGATTGGTAAAGAGGCAAGAGCTGGGGGTGCCAATTATTTTGCAGGGGTTTGTATGAATCTCTTAAGGCATCCAGCTTGGGGAAGGGCACAAGAAACTTATTCTGAAGATCCATTTCATCTTGGTGTGATGGCAGAAGCACTAACTGAGTCAGTTCAAGAGCATAATATAATGGCATGTTTAAAACACTATGCCCTTAATAGTATAGAAAATTCCAGGTTCAGGGTGAATGTTCATCTAGACGAGAGAACCTTGAGAGAGGTGTACTTGCCGCATTTTAAAAGATGTGTTGACGCAGGGGCAGCATCTTTAATGGGTGCCTATAACCTAATTGAAGGGGATCATTGTTGTGAATCCCATCACCTTTTGACTGATATCCTTAGAGATGATTGGGGTTTTATGGGCTTCACTAGCTCTGATTTCATATTTGGTATTAGAGATGTGAAAAAAGCCATTGAAGCAGGTATGGATGTTGAAATGCCCATGCCTATTCGTTATCAAAAACATCTCCTCGATGGGGTTACGAGTGGCGATATAGAGGCGTCTTATGTAGATACAGCAGTACTTCGGGTACTTAGAACGGTTTTAGCTTTTGAGCATACACCAGACAAGATGAGTTACAAGGAAGAATTAATAGCTCACCCAAGTCATATTGCTTTATCAAGAGAAGTGGCTGAGAAGTCAATGGTCTTGATTAAGAATGAACATAATATATTACCATTTTCAGGAGCAGTTAAAAAAGTGATGGTCCTGGGTTCATTGGCAGATAAAGCTAATACTGGTGATTATGGCAGCAGTAAGATCAATGCACCATATGTGGTGAGTCCAATGGAAGGACTGAGAGCCTATTTGGGCGAAGATGTCAATATCGTACATTATGATGAAACTCAGATAGAAGAGGCTAAGGCACTTGCTGCTGATATGGATTGTATTATTATGGTTGTAGGTAACGACCATAATGATGAGGGTGAAAGCGTGATACCTGATCCAAAGAGCGAAGTGACCATGGAAGACTTAGTTGGTCATGGCTACAAGAATCAAGGAGCCTTCCTTAAATCCATACTTCTGAAACCTTTAATTAAGATGTCATCGATTACAAGGAAAGATGGTTCTTCCTTTGGAGGTGACCGACAGAGTCTTTCACTAAAAACAGATGAAATCAATATGATTATGAGCATAGCACCGCTTAATCCAAATACAGTTGTTACCTTGGTATGTGGCAGTATGATTATGACTAAAGAATGGGATTATGTTGTACCGAGTATTTTATACGGTTGGTATGCTGGCATGGAAGGCGGTAATGCCCTAGCGCGGGTACTATTTGGAGATGTTAATCCAAGTGGTAAATTACCTTTTACTATTCCGACATCTGAAAAGCACCTACCTTACTTTAGTAGCACAGATGATGATATCACTTATGGTTTGTATCATGGTTACACTTTGCTAGATAGAAGTGACCTAAAACCAGCATATGCTTTTGGATATGGCTTAAGTTATACAATCTATGAGTACAGCAATATGACCATAACGAAAACAGATGAAATAGTAAATATAAGTGTAACAGTAAAGAACATCGGCGCCCTAGATGGCGAAGAAATCGTCCAAGCCTATGTGGGTATGAAGAATTCTACGATAGAACGTCAGAAGAAGTTATTAAAAGGTTTTGAAAAGGTGTTCATTCTCGCGGGGACTAGTGTGGATGTGGTCATTTCCGTTAGACTGCGTGATCTCATGTATTATAGCACTGGATCAAGTGAATGGCAGTTTGAATCAGGCATCTATGAATTCATGGCTGGACCTAGTTCAGAAGATGATAAGTTAATCAAAGTTGAATATGAATTGTGATAATACGAGTAGCGAAAACGAGTTACGAATATAAGGTGTAAAACTAGTTACGGATATAAGTTACGAATATAAGTCGTAAAACTAGTTGCGAATATAAGTAACAAAAACTAGTTGCGAATATAAGTAACGAAAACGAGTTGCAAATATAAGTACGAATACAAGTTGCGAAAATTAGGTGATCATATGACATTGAATGGAAAAATGCATAAGCTAGACGAACCAATCACAATCATTGACTTTGTCCGGAACTTCAAACTGAATCGGAACGTAGTGGTTATACAGGTTAATGGACAGACAATTCCAAGAAGTAATTACGATACGGTGATGATTGATGATGCTGATGTTGTTCAGATGACATTTGTGGTAAGTGGTGGCTAAGTTTATGGTGCGATAAAAGTTGGGTGATGAAAGAATGACTGATACTGAAATCGGGCGTATATTAAAAGAAAAATCAGTGACCATATTCGGTGCTGGTGGACTGGGTTCTAACGTGGCGATTGCGCTGTCGCGGATGGGCGTCGGTACTTTATATATCGTAGATTATGACAAGGTAGAAAAAAGTAATTTAAACCGTCAATATTATTTTTTGAAGCATATAGGCATGAAAAAAGTAGAAGCCCTGCGTCAAGTAATACTTGACATTGACCCTGATATTATGGTTAATTCTTATGATACGAGAATTACTGAAGAGAATGTCCTTGCCCTTTCAGAAGGTAGTGACATCATAGTAGAAGCCCTTGACGAGGCTGAGATTAAGGCTATGG
>JAQICP010000042.1 GCA_027858555.1 Vallitaleaceae bacterium | reverse complement strand
TTATACCGTAGTTTCTAGCAGATTCAGCTAAGCTTTCAATCATGATGGCATTGATTCCAAGTCCCTGTAATTCAGGTTTTACAGCAATCAGATATAAGTCTAAGATATCATTCTTCTTGATGGCTCTGAGGATGGGGATGAAGCCAAAAGGTAAAAGCCTTCCTCTTGATTTTTGTACTGACTTTGAAAGTGATGGCATAGTTATAGCAAAGCCTACAAGCTGGTCATCTCTGTCAACCACAATTTTAATGAAGTCTGGGTTAACAAAACCGAAGTTTGTTTTTACATAATCATCTATTTGTTTATCACTGAGTAGTACGGAGCCATAGAGTGGACTATAAGCTTCATTTAACAACTGAAATACTGGTTTAGCCCATGGCATAATTTCTTTTTTATTAGTAAATTCAATCAACCTTAAATCATATCTTCTTTTAACAAGGGCTGAAACTCTGGTGATCTTTTCAACTGGTGCACTAGGTAATGTGACTTGATATTCTACCCAGTCTGCATCCTTCTCATAACCTAATTTCGTCATATGGTCAATATAGTAAGGGTAATTATAGATAGTAATCATCATATCTTGTTCTTCAAAACCTTCTACCAACATGCCTTGATGATCCATATCAGTAAAACCTAGTGGTCCGTGCAATTTTTCTAGATTACGGATCTTTGCCCAAGCCTCTGCACTATCCATCAATGCTTTTGAAACTTCAAAGTCATCAATAAAATCAAAGTGTGTAAACCTAGCATTTCTTTGTCCCCATTTTTCATTACTCTTGTGGCTTAGGATAACGCCTATTCTGCCAACAATCACTTCGTTTTGATAAGCTAAAAAGAATATGGTGTCGCAATATTCAAATGCGGTATTCTTATCTTTACGTAATGTGTTTATTTCGTCCATCCTTAGACCGGGCACATAATAGGGGCTATCTTTGTATAAAATGTTTTGAAAATCTACAAACTTTTTTAGGGTTTTACGTGTTGTGACTTCTTTAATAGTAATCATAGTATAAAAGTCCTTTCATTCATATATATAAAATATACAATGTTTTGCTAGAAACTTCAACGACTTCATCTAGTTCAACTAGTTCAATTGAATTAACTACATCAAGTTCTTCAAAGTCTTAAGAATTATTACATAATTGTGTATTGGAACCTGAATACAGTAATTATTCTATTGGTAACTAGTTTATAATTGCAAGCCTAATAGAAATTTCATACTGAATTCATTGACTTTGCGCAATAATCGACCTATTATAGGGATTAAGCAATGGCTAATGATGTTTTTAGCCAAATTATGGAGGTAGTTATGGACATTAGTATAGATATTAAAAAAATTGTAAAAGGTATGAGTCTAAAAGAGAAGGCATATATGCTAACTGGGAAAGATTTTTGGCGTACGGTGGCAATCGAGCGGGATAATATACCTTCAATGTTATTGATAGATGGTCCACATGGACTTAGAAAGCAAGTTGATAAAAGTGATCATATGGGTATCAATGAAGCTCAAAATGCTATCTGTTTTCCAACGGCGTCAGCAATTGCATGTTCTTTTGATGCGGACTTGATAGAGCATATAGGGAGCCTACTTGGTGAGGAAGCTCAAGCTGAAAATGTAGCCATTTTACTTGGACCTGGTAATAATATTAAACGTAGCCCTTTATGTGGTAGGAATTTTGAGTATTTTTCAGAAGATCCATTTTTAGCAGGAAAACTGGCAGCAGCGCATATACGTGGGGTTCAAAGCCAAGGCATAGGCACATCACTTAAGCATTTTGTTGCCAACAACCAAGAACAATGGCGAACCACTATTAATGTGAAGGTTGATGAGCGTACACTGAGAGAGATCTATTTAACAGCGTTTGAAATACCTGTGAGGGAAGCAAGTCCTTGGACTGTTATGTGTTCTTATAATCGAATTAATGGGACTTATCTAGCTGAAAATAAATATTTGTTGAATGATATATTAAGAGATGAATGGGGTTTCGATGGTTTTGTCGTTTCAGATTGGGGTGCAAGTGATGAATTAGCACGTTCTGTTGAGGCAGGCATGAATCTTGAAATGCCTTCTAGTGGAACTGCTGGACCAGAAAAGGTCATTAAAGCAGTCAAAAAAGGCAAACTTGATATTCAGCTTGTAGACCTTGCACTTGAACAATTCTTGAGGATCATCAAACGTGTTAGGGACCAAAAAAGAATAACAGGACCATATGACAAAGATGCCCACCATCATGAAGCTAGAATGGCAGCTCGGGAATGCATGGTCTTACTTAAGAATGAGGATTCAATATTACCTATGGATATGAATGAACATAAAAAAATAGCCCTACTCGGTCAATTTGCAAGCGACCCGAGATTTCAAGGCGGTGGCAGTTCTCATATCAATCCATATCAAGTGGATACCATACTCAGTGAATTTACAAAAAATAGTGGTAATTGTACAATCACTTATGCACAGGGCTATGATTTGCACAACGACCTCATTAACGAAGCATTAATTGAAGAAGCAGTTCGAGTTGCTAATGATGCTGACATTGCTGTAGTTTGCGTCGGTTTAATTGATGATTACGAAACTGAAGCATTAGATCGTACCCATCTGGATATGCCGCCTAATCATATAGCTTTGATTGAAGCCATAAGCAAGGTCAACAACAATATTGTCGTCGTTTTATCCAATGGTAGCCCGGTTAAGATGCCATTTGCTTTAAAATCAAAGGCCATACTTGAGACGTGGCTAACAGGACAAGCTGGCGCAAGTGCCATAGTAGATGTACTTACTGGTGTCCATAATCCTTCAGGGAAACTAGCAGAGACATTCATTAATGATGAAAAAGACGATCCTTCTTTTGGTAATTTTCCTGGTAGTGATGGGGAAGTCGTGTATAGTGAGGGTATCTTTATTGGTTACAGACATCATGACAAGGAGCTTACGGATGTGTTATTTCCCTTTGGATACGGTCTGAGTTACACTACTTATGAGTATAGTAATATGCGTGTAGATAAAACCGAAATCACGGAGGCAGATACAGTTGAAGTTTTCGTTGATGTGACCAATACAGGTCTAGTTGCAGGTAAGGAAATCGTACAGTTATATGTGTCAGAAGTAGCACCTATGATTGAAAGACCATTGAAAGAATTGAAAGGTTTTGCCAAAGTTGAGTTACAACCACGTCAGACTAAAACTGTTTCGTTCACCCTGAGTAAACGTAGCTTTGCATTTTATCATGTAGATCTTAAGGATTGGTGTATTGGTTCTGAAGTGTTCAATATTATGATTGGTAAGTCTGTGGCTGATATTGTATTAGAAAGACAGATCCTTATTAAGTTAGACAAGCCAGTAGATGTACCAAAAGTCAAAAAGGTCTATAGACACAATGTGCGACTTGAGAAAACTAATAAAATAACCCGTAACACCTATATGGCTCAGTTGAAAGATCATCCAGTAGGTAAGCGTGTCTATAGAGAAGCAGAAAAAAGAGTGGCTTATATGGCGAATCCCAATCCAATAGAGATGGGTAAAAGTGAAGGCGGTAGCAACGACTTCAATATGAAGGCCATTGAAGCGATGATCTATGAATCACCTCTTAGAAACATGGTTAATATGAGTGGTGGCGAAGGCATGTCGGAAAAGCGATTAACGCAACTGATTAGAATGCTTAATTGGACGAGGAAAGATAAGCTTTTAGGTAGACTACTTAGTGGTATAATAAAGTAGAAACCAGGATTAAAGATTAACTGTTTATTTTAACAGTTGCATAGTGGCTGAAGGTTAATTTGCCTAAGCTAAGATAGGAGTCTGATATGTTTAAAAAGTTTAGTGTCGTATTATTGGTAATGGTCATATTGACCAGTTGTAATAGTGAAAGCAATGATAATCAATCTATGAATACAGATGGAGAAAAAACAGAGAAGGATAATACTACAACCGAAACAATAGATGCTGAAACAACTGATATAGTAAAAGGTATCTATCAATCAATCTCACCTGAGGAAGCAAATTCTAAATTGGCTGAAGGTACTGAGGTATTACTAATTGATGTTAGAGAACAAAGTGAGTATGATAGTGGGCACATTCCAGGCAGTATATTATTGCCAGTTGGTACAATAGAGCAAGAGGTTGAGGCAATGATTCCAAGTTATGATACCCCATTAATAGTGTATTGTAGAAGTGGAAACCGTAGCAGAACTGCTGCAGATATCTTGCTTGAACTTGGTTATACTGAAGTTTATGATTTGGGTGGTATTAATGACTGGCCTTATGAGATTGTCTTAGACTAGGAGGTTCACATGAATATCGAGCGACTTAAAGCAGCCGAGATGGAATTTTTCGAAAGATATCCTGGTGGTTTTTCTAATCCTCTGATGATAGAAGTTGGCAAGAAGCATAAAGTGGATAAGATGCATCAATTTGCTATGGAGATTTTTGCTAAAGATGAATTTGGGAATGTTCATACATTGATTCAAAACACCATCAAACTTGTTTCGAGAGCTTCCCTTGTCTCAGTATTTGAGAAACCGAAATTCAAAGATTATATGAATGGGTTAGAGGAGCATGAAAAGCATCTTTTTGCAGATGGTTTATATCAATTGATCCATGGTGATATGGCAATTGGCTACGAGCATATGTTAGAAGTATTTGTCCATGGACAATTGGCAAAATGGTCTCTTATGACAATCTGTTCTTATTATTACAGCCCAACTACAGAGATCTTCATCAAGCCAACTACTGCAAAAGGTGTCATCAATTATTTTGAATTAGAGGATATCATCTACAAACCTAGACCAACCTATGCATTTTACAAGGCTTACAAAGCAGAAATCATCAATATGGCCCAAAAAGTTGATGACGCTTTGTGTCCTGATTATGCTGCTTTTAGTGGGTTTTTAATGTTAACCATGCATTAGCAACTCACTATATTTCACTCAAATACTAATGAATTTATAAGATAACCTTCCTTAGGTTTTAAGTTAGTTAAGTTATGATGTATACAGGCATCAGAGCATACTAGCCTACAAGGGAGATTCCTATGACAAGTATAAAGTGTACAAAAAGAAAGACAAGTAGAATGGCTACTGGCGTTTTTGACACTATAAAGGGTGCTTTTAGGAAAGCGGCAGCTATTATCAGACCAAAGAATCGGTTTGAGTGGGTATTACTTGCTATTGCAGTGCCAGTACCACTGGGTGTGGTTACTTGGGTATTAATTAAAAGTATGAAATACAAGAAAAAAAGAACCTACGCCTTAGTTCAAAAAAGCACCATCATTGAAGAAGAAATCTATGCGGATGTGGCATCATAATGAATGTTAGTATGAATGGTATTTCAATAAAATAAAGAGAACCGAATTTAGCTACTATGAACTGACCCCCAATAGTTAGACCTAAAAATCTAACTAATTGGAGGTCAGTTTTTTTATGGCGAAATACAGTTTTGAACTTAAGAAGAAGATTGTACTTGATTATGAAGATGGCAAAGGTGGATATGGATATTTAGCTAAGAAATATGGAATACCCAATA
>JAQICP010000029.1 GCA_027858555.1 Vallitaleaceae bacterium | reverse complement strand
ATTACAATATTACAATCTGAGCACACATTTGTCAAGACTAATCCACAAGTTTTAAGTCTAATAATAATCTTGCATAATACACTAATAGAAGCCACATAAGTTCTAATACTACAACCTAGCAATACCTGTTAGATAAGCGACAACCATTTTACGATGAAGCTCATATGGCCAAACAAACCATTTTTTTGGTTCTAAGGGCATGATTGACTCAAGATGCCATACACCATAGCTACCAAATCCATGGCCAAACTGATTAATATAGTCGTTAACTAATGTTTCTAAAAATAGGTGATTCATCGTATCATTACTAAGTTGTGAAAAAATCGGATCTTCTGTTTGATACTCTAAAATGTCAGCGAGTAGTATGAATTGTGCATTATGTTGGATTGTTAAATGCCGTACAAGTTCGTTGAATCGTTTGATGACGATACCCGCCTTATCTAAAAAAGCTTGTGTCATATGAACGATATCTTCTTCCTGATAATAGTCTACCACAACCCGATTATTAAGAATAGCTCGAAATGGCGGTAAAACCAATTGTGTGTATCTAGGCATTACAATCAGACTATTAATAGGCATCCCACACAGCATAGATAAAGCATTTTCTTCCCATAGTCCTTTCGTTTCAGCAACTTTTTTAAAGCTCTTATTAATATGATCCACAATCTGATGGACACTTGATTGTTTCAGTACTAAAGCTTCTAGGTCTGCAAAAAAGCCTAGACTTTCCAGACCCGAATAATCAGCTTCTATATAAGTGAATTCCAATACATCGTATCCTTGATATATCACGCCTTCCTTAGTAGTCCGGGTATCAATATCACTTAAGACCACATGGTCACTTAATGCTTTTAGTCTGCTTAAATCCAGGTCGTTACACGCCCCTGCACCTAGAATTAAAGTCGTGCCTCCAGGCTTTATATCTTGCTCTATCTGGTCCGTAATCTGTTTCCTATACGCTTGCCAACGTGCCTGTTTTTCAGACAAGGATATACTTTGATTGAGTTTATGGTGAAATTCTGCCATGGATGTCATGGATGTCATATATTGTCCTCCATATGATATAGATTAACCAAAAATTGCACTAACTAGAAAATACATTACCAAGGTATTTGTAAAGTATTACCAACGTATTTGCTACATATTTGCTACGTATCTACAACGTATTTGCTACATATTGATAACCTGTTTACAAAAGAATGGTTATGTTATATTTTATCATATTGAATACAATTGTATCAAATGATATACTGTATCTAATATCAGCACCTAGACCACAATAGAGCAACCAATTAAGTTCAGAAGCAAAACCAATATCCACTCCACATGAAATGTCTTGTTATATATAAACTTTTCTGATTACATAAGAAATTGAGGGATTCAAATGAAAATAAGTAAAGAATTAAGCTTAACTAAATATTTCATCATATTTATCTTATCCGCGTTAATTGCAAAGTTTTTATGGCAAGAAGGACTAACTTTAATCAACAACGCATTTAAACCACTAATTATGGCCCTGATCTTCATTTATCTTTTAGATCCACTAGCTGACTTTCTAAATAGGAAAACTAAGCTATCAAGACAATGGAGCGTCATTGTTTCCTACATCGCCATGTTTGGTTTTATGGTTCTTTTTGGTTTTATGGTTATTCCAAGTATCATTAACAGCACAAAGCACCTACTAAATAATATGGATGGCTATACTGAAAGTGCTTTTATGGGCATGCTAAACAAGGTGCCTTTGTTATCAAGTTATATTGATATTTCCAGTTTGGAGGCATTACTACTTGATATTGAAACGCTAATCGTTAGTTACTCATCCGATATTTTGAATTATTCAACCAATATTCTAGCTTCAATAGGTTCGGTTTTATGGGGCGTTGTCCTATTCTTAATGGCTCTACTCATGTCCTTCTTTGCATTAAAAGATTCTGATCATATTGGAAAAAAACTTGAGGACATACTTATGGCGTATCTGCCTGATGAACTGGCTTTAAAGATTATTCGAGTAGCCAAGTTGACAGATTCAGCTATAAAGAAATACTTGGTCAGCAAATTGTATACTTGCCTCATACTTGGTGTATTAGTATTTATCTCTATTTTACTTGTTAATTGGTTGTCGCCTTTTGATATTCCATATGTACCGCTTATGGCTTTCATAGTTGGGTTATCCAATCTTATCCCCTATGTCGGTTGGCTAATAGCAATACCTGCTATGCTTCTAGCTTTTTTAGCCGGAATTGGAGAGGGCATAGCCCTTCTTGCTATCATCGTTTTAACACAACAGATTGATAATTTAATTATCTCTCCTAAGGTAGTTAGTGAACACGTCGGGCTAAAACCTTTCTGGGTTATAGTCTCCATAACCATAGGTGGTTCTTTATTTGGCGCTGTTGGTATGATTGTTTCAGTACCAGTGGTTTCTGTGTTGTTGAAATTAATTGAAGAACATGTGACTCAGTACCAAGCTCAGAAAAAACAACAAGCGATTCATAATGCCTCAGTTGAAGAAACTATGGCTGAGAATATTGCAGAAACCAAGTCTTAGGTTAATATAGCTTACTTTGTATAGAAGATTCTTTTACAGTGTACTATTAATAAGTTCCAGGTTTATGAATCGCCCATATTACTCAACTATCATACATATTGTAATAAGATAAAGGTGCCAATTTCACTTGGCACCTTAACATTTATATTATATTTCATTAAGATTAGTACTTAACCGTTATTATTGTAAAATATAATATCACTTATAAACCCCAATAATATTCATACACACCAAGTACAATCTTTAGAGCGACTTCTTTCGTAGCCGTATCAAGCGGTGCTAAGTTATTGCCTCCAACGCCATTGATTAAGCCTTCTGCTACCATGAACTCACTTGCGGCTTTTGCAAAACTAGCCACCTGACTCGCATCTGCAAAGTTAAGTTGATCATATGTACTATACCCAATCTCCTCATCTAGTGCAATGAGTGCTCGATGGAACATTGTTATGAGTTCCTGCCTAGAGATTAATGCATCTTCTCTAAAAGTACCATCGCTGTAACCTGTTACAACACCTAACTGATAGGCTTTTAAGACATCTGCATTAGCAGTATCCAAAAACACTTCATCGTCTAGTACCGGTACATTAATACCTGCTGCTAATTCATACATATTGATAACTAGCTCACAAAACTCACCTCTAGTAATCTCATCGGTAAATCCCTTTAATGTATTCTGAGTTGATAAACCATAATTATAGGCGTTGTCGATGTATTCAATGGCCCAATTACTAGGCAAATCATTCATATCGGTAATCCAATAATAAGCCGCGTACGGACTCACATTGGTCTGATTGTTATAGGTAAGTTCATCAAGAACATCCCATAGATATTGTTGGTAATTTGGTTTATCTACCAAATACATATCATAGTATGTATAAAATATCCAATCCGTATAATAATAGTTCTGGTATATATCGATAATCTCAAATGAATAAGCATAAGTACCGTCTGGAATCACATCCCATTCGAAATTCAGTACCCCATCAAATCTAAAGGTATCCAATAAAAACCAATCTGAATACACGTATGAACCCGACTCCAATGTATCATATTCATAGATAATACCAACCTCATCACCTACTTTTAATTGGATAAGATTCCTATTGAATATGGTAATACCGTCTGAACTATAACTATATGGTCTTGCGCCAAGTATTGTCCCATCTGGATTTTCTTCTGAGAATAGAACTATCAAATCATAATCTTCATCATTGATAATGATAGGGACGAAATAGTATAAATAACCCTTTTCATCATACCCCATGAAGTACATGGGTACAAAATAGTCCTCCAGCAATATCCAATAATCCAGTGTCTCCCCTATGATTGTGCCGTCATCAATAATACTGGCAGGTCCAATCATATCTTTACCTAGATATACGATATCATCCACATCATCCACATACCCAAAAACAGTATAAATACTATCTAGCAGGTCAATATCACCAGGTTCCATGTTCATATAGAAATTATCATCATCGGCATCTAGACCTTGGACATTAACTTCATTACTAACTGTGTCATATTGGTTGATATCCTCATTGACACTTAATTCACTAGCGCCACCGTTTTCCAGTAGATTCTTATAGGCAACTAAGAAGTTATAATAAGCACTTGAAAAGCCCATGTATTGATAAGTACTCTCAGCATAGTACAACATATCAAGTGCAGTTGCTGGCATATACATAGCAATACCACCTGCATCAGGCTTATAGTCACTATTGATATTATATACAACACTACTATCTATTGCGCTTATTAATGCTTGTACTTCTGTTTTGTATCTTACCGGCAAGTTATTGGCATAATCTGCCAAATCAACTAAATCACTATTATCACTACTAGTGGAGCCTTCACCATATGATTCCGAAACTAATCTTGCTTTAATGATATCTCTCGCTAAGTCAGGATTAGATAGGTCATCTTTAAGTTTATTTAACAATGTTTCCAAAGCAATAACTGTTTGATCTATTTTAGTAAGATCAACAACACTGAGTGTGATGGTCTTTGCCGTCATATTAACTTGAGAATGATTTAGGAATCCATCAGCAATGGCTTTTCCGAGTAATCTACCTGTTCGTCCATTATTGATTGCATTAACAACAGCTGTATAATCCCAGCCATGACCAGGTTCGAGTTCTTCTGATGCTACTAGATAATTAGCATAAGGTGAAAGCATTTCGCCAACCTCGATTGTGCCCATTAAACAGGCATCAAAACCAACGAAATCAAGTTTTGTATTGGTTTGTTGATAGGCACCTTGAAAGGCTGTTGCCATCTCTAGCACCGTTAAGCTATCATATTGATAGTACTCATCAGCACCGAACCCGAATATGGGACCTGAGCCATGATTCCACATAATCAAGCCATATTTATTAGCATTATAGTTATTAATTCCATAAGCAACAAAATCTTTCAGCGTACTTGATTGTCCCATGTTAAGAGCGCCCTTTGTTTCAAGCAATTCCATGGTAGTGTCAGTAACACGCCATCTTTGCCCTTGGTTAGCACTCACTGATGGCAGACCATACTCATCCGTATGCCAATCAAGTGTGCCCCCTGTCTGGACAATCACTGTAACATTATTAGTGATATTAGCTGCAATCATTTCAAGAAAATCATTGGTGCCGGCGTAGCCACCACTCTCTAAATCTGAGCCATTCATATAAATCATTAATGTATAGTCATACGTCCCAGCTGCTTGCACGGGCGTCATATAACCAATCAGAAGTGCCACTATTATAAATACGCTTATTATTTTTTTCATTGGATACTCCTTTAAAAAGTCAAGGTTTAGACAAAGATTAATCTATGGTTTCCATTATAACAAATTACCTATTAAAACAAAAGCCTGGTCAATAGAATGAGTACCCACATCATCACAAAAAAGTCCCATTAAATGTTCTTTATAAATACTTTCCTGTATATAAAAAGTTGGTATTCACTTCACTATTGTGACGAATACCAACTTATAAATACTTGTTTATCAATATCAATGTTTACTTACATATAATATCTATTCATAATAACATCATACTTGTATCATTTCATTCATAACGACATACTAGTAACAATTCATCCATAACGACATGCTTGTATCAATTCATTCATAACGACATACTGATCATTCGGCATTTATAACAATGTATTGTTCACAATAACTGTCTTTCTTATTGTGGAAAGCCAATCTTCTTTTTAACTTTTCTTAGGGTTTTATCAGCTAAATATTTGGCTGTATCTGTATTGGTTTTTATTATGTCATCCAGATATGCCTTGTCTTTTCTAATGTCTTGAAATCTTTTTTGGATAGGCTCAATCTCAGCTATTAGCGCATCCGCCACCGCCTTCTTAAGGTCGCCGTAACCTTTGCCTTCAAATCCAGGCATAATTTCAGCAATGGCTTTGTTGGTTGAACAGGAATAGATATCTAAAAGATTCTTAACGCCAGGTTTGTCTGCTGTATATATAATTTCTTTTTCAGAATCTGTCACCGCTCGCTTGATTCTGTTTTTAATAACATTCAAATCATCTAGTAAAGAAATAAAATTATTAGGATTCTCATCGGACTTAGACATCTTACTAGTAGGTTCTTGTAAGCTCATAATCCTGGCACCAACTTTTGCAATAAACGGATCGGGCACTTTAAATACATCGCCATAGGTTTGATTGAATCTAGTGGCTATATCTCTGGTGAGTTCTAGATGTTGCTTTTGATCATGTCCAACTGGTACTAAGTCGGTTTGATACAGCAAGATATCTGCCGCCATAAGCACCGGATATGTAAATAGGCCCGCATTGATATTCTGACCTTGTTTTGAAGATTTTTCTTTGAATTGTGTCATTCTACTTAGTTCCCCCATATAGGTGAAGCAATTAAGTATCCAAGCAAGTTCTGCGTGTTGTGGCACATGTGATTGATAATACATGATATTCTTCTTGGGATCTAATCCCACGGCTATATATAGTGCTAATAAATCTCTAGCTTGTTGTCTCAGTTCTGCAGGATTTTGTCGAACTGTAATCGCATGCATATCAACAACACAAAATAAGCAGTTGTACTCATCTTGCAATTTGGTCCAATTCTTTAATGCGCCAAAATAATTACCTATTGTAATAGCCCCCGAAGGCTGAATACCACTAAATATAACTTTCTTATCTTCACCCATAATATACTCCAATCGATTTATGTCTTATTATCAAAACACACAGTAGACTTACCTTCTGCAGTAGGAAAGTTCTCATTAAACCCAGAACTTTCCATGAAAACAATTCCACTTCGTGTAAACGTGTACTGGTGGTACACTTTGTTCTGCAGTAGGAAAGTTCTCATTAAACCCGGAACTTTCCATGAAAACAATTCCACTTCGTGTAACCGTGTACTGGTGGTACACTTTGTTCTGCAATGACAATAACATTACCCAGAATTTTAACATACTTTAGGGTATAAGTAAATAAAAGGAAGGGTCAAAAACTATTACATGAATTTATAACTTGTCTTGAAATATCTAGGATCATATGGTTTAATACAACTAGTACTTGATGATAGTAATTAACGATAATACCGATCCTATCACTAGTTCACTTGTTGTGATTAATCAATAGATACCATTCTATTGCAAATAATATTTGGAGGCTTATATGGATAAAATACCTAGTTTCACAGTTAATCATATTGATTTACTTCGCGGTGTCTATGTTTCAAGAAAAGATCAAGTCGGCACAGATGATGCACCTCAGATTTTGACCACTTTTGACATACGAATGACACTTCCCAATAGAGAGCCCGTTATAAATACTGCTGAAATACACGCCATAGAACATCTAGGGGCAACTTTTCTGCGCAATAGTGACACATATAAAGACCAAGTAATCTACTTTGGTCCAATGGGTTGTCGTACAGGATTTTACCTGATTATGAAAGGTGATTTAAGTCCAAAAGAGATTATCCCGCTCCTTGTTAGCATGTTCCAATTCATTGCTGACTTTACAGGGGACATACCTGGTGCAACGGCTAGAGATTGTGGTAACTTTAGAGATATGAATCTACCTATGGCCAGATTGATTGCCAAACTGTTTCTTGAAAACACTTTGATTGGCATCGATGATTCACAGATGATCTATCCAGAATAATAAAGTAGCACGTAATAAAAGGAACCTATATAATAGACAATGAACTGACCCCCAATAGTTAGACCTAAAAATCTAACTAATAGGAGGTCAGTTTTTTTATGGCGAAATACAGTTTTGAACTTAAGAAGAAGATTGTACTTGATTATGAAGATGGCAAAGGTGGATATGGATATTTAGCTAAGAAATATGGAATACCCAATA
>JAQICP010000003.1 GCA_027858555.1 Vallitaleaceae bacterium | reverse complement strand
GACTTGCTTATGCTATTATAATGGCAAGTGAAGCTTATCTTGACCTTTTAACTATTGACGGTGCTGGTGGTGGTACAGGTATGAGCCCATGGAATATGATGTAGACCTGGGGCGTTCCTTCTTTACATCTACATTCTAAAGCTTATGAATATGCGATGGTGCTTAAAAAACAAGGTAAAAATGTGGTAGATATGGCATTTGCCGGTGGTCTTGCTCGTGAAGATCATATCTTCAAGGCATTAGCCCTTGGTGGCGAATTCACCAAGTTAGTATGTATGGGTCGTTCTCTGATGATTCCAGCTTATCTTGGCTCTAATATTGAAGGCGTACTTAATCCTTCAAGAAAAGCAGCTGTTAATGGTACCTGGGATAAGATACCAGCATGGCTCGAAAAAGAAATCGGTTCCACAGTAGAAGAATTATTTGCCGGCTACTATGATGTTCAATCAAAAGTCGGTTCAGATGAAATGAAAAACATTCCTTATGGCGCTTTAGGTGTTTGGACACTTGCTGATAAATTAGCATGTGGTGTTCAACAACTTCTTGCAGGTGCACGTAAGTTTGATGTGAATGAAATTGGCAGAGATGAGCTCTTTGCTGCGAATGAAGAAACATCTGCTATCACTGGCATTCCTCATATGATGACAGTTGGTGATGAAGTGGCTAAAAAGATACTGATGTCATAAAAATCAAATTCATACTAGTACAAAAACAAGAGAGCAATCGTTGTATGACCCGATTGCTCTCTTGTTTTGTATAAATATAATCCTACTCTGACAGCTCTGATAACTTGTTGTTAAGGGCTGTTTTTACTTTACCAAAAGATAAGCCGTTTGTTTCGGCAAGTGCCTTTATCGTCATATCTTCTTGGTTAATATCAGCCTCGATTGCTGCACCGATTACTGATTCGATGTCTTCTATGGTAAGCCCCCATGAAAGCACCATTGCTACAGTAGTCTCACCTGTTACCTCAATAGCACCTTCCTCGTGCACTTCTCCACTAATATATTCTTCTAGATTAGTTTCCTCTGTATGGCTTTCTCCTATTTCAGATGGATCTTTGCCAGCCAATATGTTTTTTGTATAACTCCCCGAACTATTAGCCGGCTGGTAATCCCAAAGGCCTGCTACTTTGGCGCCATATATGCCGCCAAATAGAATGATGACAATACCCACAATAATTAATCCACTTTTAATTTTCATCTTTTGCCTCCTTATAAGAGGTAATCTTCATATCTGCTGTATTTGAAACTGGGCAACTTACATCCGTTGCACATTCTAAGCATCTAATACACTGATGATCTGTGATCACTGTTTTTGACTCAACCTCAATGTTCATAGGACAAGCGTGACTACATAACCCACAACTTATACAAGAGGACGCATTTCTTCTGATTTTGAAAACACTGAATTTATTAGTAAGCCCAATAAGTGCTCCAAATGGACATGCATACTTACACCAAGCCCGTTCAATGAAAAGTGACGATAATAGCACAATCACAAGGACGATAATGCCACCTATAGTCGCTTCATCTGACCAAAAGTTAAAAAGTGCGTAGTAGGGATCCACTTCCAAAAACACTAGTCTTAGTGAATTCGTTGTTAAATACACTGTGTATATTAGCACTGCATATCTGAGATATCTTAAAATCTTATCTAACTTGATTGGCATAAAATGATTGTATTTTTTCTTAAATATTTTCTTGCCTATCTTACCAATCCATTCTTGAATGCTACCAAGGGGACACATAAAGCTACATACAACTGGTCCAAATAACACCCCAAGTCCCAAAATGAGCACCATGATGACCACTGATGATGCATGTATCTTTTGTATGAACATGTCGTATTTGAAAAACGCGACGCTTGTCTCAACCCCGCCATATGGGCACATGCCATGTAATGATATGGCGCCAATTAGTGGTAAGTTTCTGCCTGTTTCACTAAGATAATGATTGGTTGCTATGAGCCCTATTAATAGAAAGAAGAGTATTTGACTGACTAATCTTAATTTACTGTGCTTTTTAACTTTTTTCTCTATTTTTTCGTTCGTATTTACAGACTCTTTCGTCTTAACTACTTCTTCCGTTTTTACCGCTTCATTTATTATTACTTCTTCCTTCGCTTTTGCCACTTCTTTTGTTATGACTGATCCTTCCGTTTTTACCATTTCATTTATTATTGCTTCTTCCTTCGCTTTTGCCGATTCTTTTTTCTTCATGTTGCCTCCGATTATATAATAATAGAGAATTTGACAGCATCTGCCATGTTTTGTACACGATATTCTCCATGATGTAATTTGACTATTTGTTTGACTATGGCAAGACCGAGGCCAGTGCCATTTTTTTTACCTTCTCGTTTATAGAAACTATCAAATATATAGGGTATGTCTTCTGGTGCTATGTTTTTACCCGTATTAATGACTTCAATGACCAAATGATTCCTCAGATTATAGGCATTAATGGTAATCTTTTTATCTGCATGTTCTAGGGCATTAATGGTGTTGTTTTGATCTGCATGCTCTATAGCATTAGCTATTAGATTCCTTATTACCTGCTCAATACGAAAAGCATCCATAGTAATACATAGATCACCAACTTGATTATTGATTTCTAAAGTAATATTTTTACTGGCAATCAGCTCTTTAAACGTGCTCATGATCTGATTGAACCAAGGATTAACAAAGGTATCTTTAGGTTCGATTGTGAAAAATCCATTTTCCATCTTGGCGTAATCTAAGGTATCAATAATTAACTTGTTCATGTTTTCAGTTTCTTGGTAAATACTTTTGATGTAATGGTCTCTTTCCTCTTCTGTATTATAGATCTTATCGTAGACTAATTCCGCATAACCTTGAATCACTGAAAGTGGGGTTTTTAGTTCATGAGTTGTTTGAGCTAAAAACTGCTTCTTCATATTATCTAAGGATTTTTCTTTGCTCAGTTCAACTTCTAATTGTTGTATGTTTGACAAGAGCTCCTCATATAATAGATTCATGGAATGATTGAGTTCACCTATTTCATCATCATTGCTATATATTTGTAGGTGCTGGATCTGCTTGTGCTTCATCTGCTTAGCTAATTCATTAAGTTTCTTAATCGGTTTTGTCACCTGTATGGATATCAGATAAGCTGCAAAGCCTGCTATCACCAAACTAATCAATAACAGTAAAATGAAAAAACTAATAATAGTATCTACTGCACCATCTAATGAAGCCAATGAAACTTCATATACAAGATATTCATCACCGACTAAAACCCCGAATGAATATATTTCAATACCCATTTTATTCGTGAATTGATAGTCAAATAGATCCCCTGAAACTTGCACTTCAGTTACACTACTTTTTTTATTCTTACCATAACCTTTTACTTGTCCTGATTGATCAGAAAGATAGATGTCGCCACCAACCTCATCACGCATGGCTTCAAATGCCGCTACAAGTTCATCGTAAGTAAGTATTTTATAATCGGCACTAATGGCACTGGTGTAATTATCAATGGCTTTCACTTTTTGTGACACATAGTAATCTGGCAAAAACAGTTTCACAGCTAATCCGATTAATACAAATATACTAAGTGTAAAACCTAAAATAACTATGAATATTTTTGAAGAAATTGATTTTTTAATCATGCGCTTAACTTCCCTTCACCATTCTATAACCGTGACCTCTTACCGTTTCAACGCATCCACTTTCACTACCTAGTTTCTGACGGAGCCTTTTCACATGGGTATCAACGGTACGTTCATCACCATAATAATCATATCCCCAAACTGTGTTAAGTATCTGGGTTCTTGATAAGGCTATATTGATATGATCCACAAAATACAATAGCAAACTGTACTCTATGGGTGTTAAATCAATTTTTTCTTCGTTAATAAAAACTTGATGCAGATCCATTTGAATGCGTATCTGATTTACAATTATTTCTGATTTTAGAAGGGCCGCTTTATTTCTATTAAGGACTGCCTTCATGCGTGCCAATAATAACTTAGTGCTAAAAGGCTTCGTCACATAATCATCTGCACCAAGTTCAAATCCGAATAATTTATCATCTTCTTCGCTTCTAGCCGTAAGCATGATAACAGGCACATCCATCTGTTTTCTAATATGGCGTAATATACGCCAACCATCTGTATCTGGCAGCATGACATCTAAGAGTATCATATGATAAGGTCTCATCTCTAATTGTTCAAATGCCATTTCACCAGTCTCAGCTAAAAAGACAGTAAAGTTCTCATGCTCCAGATACTTCTGGACAATCTCTCTAAGGCGCGCATCATCTTCAATTAGTAATACATGAATACCATACATATAACTTTCCTCCTGCCATAGGCATACGCAAATCAAATCACCAAAATGATGGTCTGACTGCTTATTATTATAATACCTAATAACTGCAATATTTACTAGGTCAATTGCATGCTATTAGTTGAAATAGCCACCACCTAAACCGGTACTGCTCTCAAGTGCACTTAAGTGTGACACAGAAGTACTTTGTAATGCATCAAAAACGATTCTAACATCATCCGGCAAAGACACCAACACTTGCTATGCTCATAATCACCATAACAATAGATCGACATTTTTCATAACTGTCATCTCCTTAGGATTAAGTATTTGATTTATTGGTTGTAGTTGATGTCTTAATAATAAGGTCCTAGTGTGACAAGTAGGTGACGATTATATGAAAAAAGCACCTTTTTACGAGTTTCGTAAAAGGGTGCCTACTGATATGGATAGTACTATGGATAGTTGATTCTATTCAATAATGTAGATGTCGTAAAGTGTCTTTCCAACATTTTATCTCACCTATATAATTCATTTTAAATCTAGTAGCATATATCTTATAACAACTCTTTTGCCATTTCAAACCATGCCTTAGCAATGATACTATGGCCAAGCTCTGTGGGATGAACACCATCTTCAGCAAGGGATGCCAAGCCATGTATCTTACTCACTTCTTTAAATATATAATCTAAAGGTATAATGAGTGCATCAAATTCCTCACCTAACATATGTATAGCTTTGATTTTCGGGTCAAGATCCTCTCGCCACCTGATTCTATCCTCAGGAATCGGTAAGACAAAGGGTTCACATAGTATAATCTTTGCATCTGTCTTTGATTTTACCGTCTGCAATAGATGCCTGTAATTACTAATAAAGTCATCTATATCAGTTGGGTCGTTATCATCATACCTTCTCCAACAATCATTGATACCGATTAATATAGATATTATGGATGGTTGTAATGCAATACAATCTTCTTCCCACCTTGCTCTTAGATCCATAAGCCTATCACCACTAATACCTCTATTTAGTACTTGGATATTCTTGGATGGTAGCTCAGCATTGATGAGCTCGGCTACCATCTTCACATAACCAGCGCCTAAATCAGAGCCATCCGCTCTTTCTCTCCCTACATCTGTCACACTGTCTCCCTGAAAAAGTAGGGTTAATTGTTTGTCTGCCATATATGTTCCTTTC
>JAQICP010000514.1 GCA_027858555.1 Vallitaleaceae bacterium | reverse complement strand
GCTAATATAGAAACGAAGACATCTGCCAGTAAATCTAGAAAGAACAATAATCTTTTTGGTAGATAACGATCTAGAGCTGCCATACGGATATGTGTACCACTGCGAATAGCCAATGCCGCTGACAGTACAGCCAAATAAGCCATACATGTTAAAACAACTTCCTCGCTCCATGCTGGATCAGGAACAAATGAAACGTATCTTCCGGTAACGGCCATTGTTGTTATGGCTATATCAATAATCAACAACACCTTACATACAAATAGAACGACCTTATAAACCCCATCATATGCTGGCTTAATTTTGTCGGCTATATCAAAAAACTTTTGCATATTTTCCTCCTTAACCAATGAGACACAAAGGCAGTACACCTTTGTGTCTTATTTTTAAAATAATATGTAACCTATTCTTTATTATTGCATGTCAAGAAGTTGTTGGTAAAGATCTTCGCTACCAGCTGTTGCTGATTTAATAACATCTGCACAAGCATCTTGCCAAGCTTTTTTGTCAGGAACTTCTACAATATTAACGCCAGCGTCTTTCAATGTAGCAAGTGCTTCATTTTCAGCGCCTTCTGAAAGTTCTCTATTGAACTGTGATGCATACACACCAGCTTCAGTAAGAGCATTTTGTTGGTCTGCTGTTAAACTGTCCCAAGCTTCATCAGTAATGATTACTTGAATAGCACCTAGTGTGTGACCATCAAGGATCATTGTATCAGCAACTTCATAGAATGCTTTTGCTAAATAGTTAGCAATTGGTTGTTCTGCAGCATCAACAACACCTGTTGAAAGTGCTGAGTAAAGCTCATCATAAGCAACAACTGTTGGATCAGCACCAAGGCCTGTAACCATACCTGTTGCTACAGGGTCATTAGAAACACGAATTTTAAGACCATTCATACCTTCAATACCAGTAATTGGACTTGAAGTAAAGAAATGACGGAAGCCTTCTTCGCCGTAGAATAAGCCTCTGATACCAGAACCATTTTCGTGTGGCTCAAGTAAGAATTCAGGCGCTAAGTCAGATGTTGCAAAAGCCCAGAAATGCTCACGGTTAACAAATGTATAAGGAACTGAAAGCAATTTTGACTTTTCTCCACCGTAACTAGTTAATGCAAATGCTGAGATACGTGCCATATCAACAGTACCACCACCACCAAGCATTGTATCAAGAACATCATTTTCTGAACCTAATACGCCGTTAGCTTGAATATCAATTGTAATTGAACCGTTAGACAGTTCTTCAACTTTTTCTTTGAACGCTAAACCTGTTTGTCCAACGATAGAATCAAGTGGATTAACTTCTGCATAAACAAAAGTTACTGCTGGGTCAGTTGAAACCACATCAGCACTGTCATCTGCTGTTTCGTCTGTACTGCTATCATCTGTTGTTGCAGGATCAGTTGCAGTGTCTGGCGTTGATGTATCCTCTTCTACTGGTGATTTAAGACCACAACCTGCAAGTGATATAATCATAATCGACATTAATAATAACGCTACTAATTTTTTCATAAATTCCTCCCGATATATATGTTTTATAGCTACGAAAAAAGTATAGCACTTGGAAGGAATGAGGTAATAGCACAATGAAGCGATGTTATAGTACAATTTAGACATATTAGTGCTGATTCGTATATTTGCGCCTATATTCAGTTGGTGTGATACCCTCATGCTTTTTAAACACCCTTGTAAAATAGTTGGGATCCATATATCCGACACGGTAGGTGACATCCTTGACGCTAACAGTATTGTCCATCAGATATGACTTTGCTTTTTCAATGCGCATATTGGTCAGATACTCTGTAAAAGTCGTATCAAATGTCTTCTTAAACACCTTTCCAAAGTAATACTGACTAAACCCAATCTCATGAGCAATATCATCGAGGGTTATCCCCTCGCCAAAATGCTTATCAATATATTGTATGACTACGTCTTCAAGTAATGGCTCTTTCTCTGATGATTGCTTATGAATGGATTCAACTACTTCGTATAGGTATTGATGAATGTATTTCTTAGCTTCACCTCGTGACTCAATATACTTTAGCTCTTCAAATAGAGATTTAGGGACTGCGTATCTAATCTGACTTTCCTTATCTAAAAAGCGATTAAGCATGATAAAAAATTCATAAAGCTGTAGACGAATGCCATTGATATCATTGGTGGTGAATATAATATTGTCGAGTATGTGGTCGGCTTTTTGTATGATCTCGTCTTCTTCATTAATAATAGCCCAGTACAGTTCATTCTCTCTAAATTCCAGATTAGAGATGACATAACCGTCTTTATTCATTCTATCCTCATTATCAAGCATCACGTTTCTAGCCGCAACTTTGGCCTGAGCAAATGATTTCCACAGATGTGCTATTTTTTTGTAACATTCCCCAAAACCGTAATAGATATGAACATTCAGCTGTTCCTCAAAATCTTCAATGGACATCTGAATCTCATCCTCAATTAGTCTGCGGCATAAAACTCTGCTCTCACTGGAATAATCAAAAACAAATATATAAATCGTATTTTTCACCTGATTTAGCATGAAGTTGATATTCTTATCTAGCAGTGTGGCAAGCTTTCCTGCAAAACGTTTTTTAATCATATTCCTGTGCATATGACTTATATCATCTTCCTCTAAAAAATCAATCTCCACAACAATCCCAAAACCTTCAACGAAATGGTCCAGCATGAATTTCAGATAATCTTCTGCCTGCTGTTCATCTATCTCACCGTTAACCACCGAATTCACAAATTCACTCTCCAGGTAACCAGAGATTCGGTTAATCTTAACTTCCATTGCTTCCCTATGATTTTTTTGCTGCTTCTCTTCCTCTATTGCCTTGATGCAAGCTCCTAGTATGCTTATGACATTCTCATCAGAACTGGGTTTGACAACGAACTCCTGGGCACCAATTTTTATAGCTTCCCGGGCATATTCAAACTCTTCATAAGCAGTTACAAATACTATCTTTATCTCCGGTCTCATTTTTTTAAGTATATGGCCTACTTCTATGCCGCTTAAACCAGGCATTCGGATATCTAAGGTTACGATATCCGGTTGGAATTCAGCCGCAATTATGAGTGCCTCTTTTCCATTCACTGCTTCTTTAATCTCTGAAATCTCTAAATCACTGTCCGTGGCAATGAACTTAATTGCTTTTCTCTCTAATGCTTCATCATCAACAACCAATAACTTATACATAAATCATATCCTTTCATGATATATCTTGTTAATTCTCATATGCCATGGCTTTAATCTGTTGTATCAGATCGCCATACTCTTCAGCATATTTTTCATGGATAGGCGCTACGGCATCAACAAATGATTGACGGTCATCCGGCTCCAACATTATGACCCCTTCACTGACAAGCTTTTCTTTCGCTTCTATCTCCATTTCTTCCCACAACTGTTTCTGATACTCTGTTGTCTCTTTTGCCACGCTCATAATGATTGCCCAATCTTCGTCCGAGATACTTGCCCTGGCCTCTTCACTGGCAATGATCAGTTCTGGCACCCTCTGATGTTCATCCATTGTGTAATACTTGGCAACTTGGTAATGGGAGGCAGTCAAATAACTGGAAAAGTTGTTTTCAGCGCCGTCCACTTCATGCTGTTGAAGGAGAGAAAATACTTCTCCATAAGGCCTTCCTTCACCGATAAAATTCATGGCATCTGCCATATCTTGCATCAACTTATTCTCCTGAAGCCGGATGCTCATGCCTTCTAGATCTTCCATCTTGGTTATTGGTTTATCTATTGTGTAAAAACTTCTGGCACCAGCATCAAACCAAGTTAAGCCGATGAAGCCATGTTCTGCCGCAGCATCTATCATGTAGTCTCCTATCTCACTGTTGAGGACACGCCACATATGTTCACGATCCGCATACAGAAAAGGTAACTGTAGCACATACATCTCTGGGACAATATCTGCCATGGGAGCAATGGATACCCTAGAAAAGTCGATTGCACCAAACTGCACTTCTTTAGTGACATCTTTTTCCTCACCTAAGGACTTGTCAAAATAAACAACAATCTTGATTCTTCCATCAGTCTCCTCTTCTACGCGTTTGGCAAACTCTACGTCAGCCTTGGCTGTGGGATGATCACTGGGATGGGATTCAGCAAGTCGAAAAGTCTGCGAATAAGTATCTTTCAGATTTTTCTGTTCACTAGAACACCCCTGGAGTATTAAGCTTATTGTAATCAAAAGAATCAACCATACCATTAATTTCTTATTCATCATAAAAATACCCCTTTCTCAAATATAAAAGTAACAGTGATCCCTACGTCCTTATCGCTATCTATTGAAAATTCTCCAGTCTGATTGCTGGCAGCCATAAATCGCTGATAGACATTACCAACACCGATACTGTCTCTTTGCTCTGTGCTATACATCTTAACTTTTTGAAGTTGGTCTTGTGTCATACCAATACCTGTATCTATTACGCGGATAGCAACCCTAGGTATGCCATCTTCTTTCTTCTCCATAGAAACATTAATACTGACAGTACCGCCATCCACTTTGGGTTCGATTCCATGAATGATTGCATTTTCAACAATTGGCTGTAATAAAAAGACAGGTATAACCGTATCCATACAAGCCTCATCAACCACCTGAGTATACTGTAGCCGCTCACCAAAACGAACTTGTTGAAGGTAGATATATTCGCCTACAATATGCAGCTCTTCAGCCAAGGTAACCATGGTCTTATTCTGGGTCAACCGATAACGAAATAGATTAGACAATGCTTCTGTAATCCGCCTTGTGTCTCGTGCTTTTTCAAACATGGCCATTCGAGAGATTGAATTCAGTGTATTGAATAAAAAATGAGGATTGATCTGCGATTGGAGCACCTCATACTTGGCATCCTTAACTAACCGCTCCATATAAACCGTTTTCAGTTCTTCCTCATACAGTTTCTTCTTAATTTCAACTTTTTCTTCCAGACCTTTAACGTATATGTTAATATTCTCACTCATAATATTAAAAGACTCCGCAAGTACCCCAAGCTCATCTTTTGAGGTGATGGGCATCGAATCAACTTCTAGGTCACCCCTTGCCATGTGCATGGAAATCTCTGCCAAACGTTTAATGGGTTTAACAAGGTAATTGGACAGCAGCAGCCCTATTATAATAGCCAATGCGAAACCGCCAACAATGACAATCACGGAGATATGACGCATAATATCAGCTTTTTCAACGAGCTGATTGTAACGCTTCGCACCTTCAGATACACTCTGGTCCAACAGTTTCTGAATGTAATTATTGGTATACTGCTG
The DNA here is from genome assembly GCA_027858555.1 of Vallitaleaceae bacterium. GTDB lineage: Bacteria > Bacillota > Clostridia > Lachnospirales > Vallitaleaceae > JAQICP01. The sequence continues at coordinate 10,401 of JAQICP010000514.1, read as the reverse complement.
AATATCGATACCGGCATAATACACTTCATAATATTTTTTATTCCCAATTTCTTTTTGTATAATTGCCTCATCAAAATTCTCAAAATAATTGTCCGTAGAATTGATAATCGCTTTGATACTGAAATAGATCTCCATCGTTGAATAGCTGTTATACATTGGTTCTAGCATACCAACTATGGCATTTTTAGTTGTTTCATAATCATCTTTTTCATTCGTATCCAATGTGCTTAGATAATTGTCAAGCGCTCTGCGGTTCTCTTTTACAAGCTGCTGCAGATTATTGATTGTATAGTAGTTCATCATTGTACTGTTGAACTGATCAGTAGTCGCATAGTTACTGTTGTTCAAGTACAGATTGAACGTAGCTGATATGGCTAATACTATGAAAATAGATACGAAAAACTTAATTCTAATTGACCAACCGCTCCAGGCCTTGCTGATTTTTTTATACAAAATATTATGTCCCTTCTTTTTATCATCTCATTATATTCTTAATCCTATATAATGTCTAACAAACACATTCTAATCACATCTCACTAAATCGTCCATCCTGCCTATAAAAAGTGATTGCTAGCCCTATAATATTACCACTGGGTATGCTATCTATCAAGTCTTTTAATAATCCACAGCCCATCATGCTTCTCTTTTGTGTGAAATGAATTCCAGATCTAGTGACCAAGCAAACTAATTTCCTGCGTAACTGAGTTAATATCAAACTCATAATCATAGGCGTAAGGCACCATCAACATCATGGAGGATCCCTGCTAATATTTCACAAATAGTGATTGATTAATCCCCAAAAATGACTATACTTATATATGACATATCAAATAAAACAATATAGCGAGGTCTTATGAATAGAAAAGATATACTTGAATTAAAGAGACGCTTTAAAAAAGAAGACTGTACCTTCACTAAAATGTGTGGCTGTTATGTAAATGTTGAAAAGGAAAAAGTTCTGGAATTTAGAGAAACTTTTTTGACTTTACCTGATACAGATTTATTCAAATATTTGGAAATCAGCAAGAAAGTATTATCTGGTGGTGTTGGTAACAATTTATTAGAACTGGGCTTCTCATTAGATGATAATTTTGAAAGTGAAAAGCAGAATTTTCTTATGAGGTTAAGGAAAAGCAAATTAAAAGATGACCAATTACTTGGCCAGCTTTATGACTCTATTATAGATAATTGTGATATTTCTGGTAACTACTTGATTGTGATTTTTCATGATGCATATGATGTGATAGTTAAGACTAGCGATAATATAAAAATGGATGACTCCGAAGAGGTCTATGAATATATTCTATGTGCAATATGCCCTGTTTCACTTTCCAAACCAGGTCTTGGTTATTTTAAGGAAGAAGGGAAAATAAAAGCAAGAATCAGAGATTGGGTTGTTACAGTTCCAACCCTGGGTTTTGTATACCCAGCCTTCATAGATCGAAGTTCAGATGTTAACGCCCTTATGTACTATACTAAAAATACAAAAGAGCCTCATCCAAAATTAATGGAGAACACTTTGGGCTGCCAATCAAAACAAACAGCAACCATTCAAAGAGAAACTTTTCAGTCAATAATCAAAAGCACTGTTGGCACTGATGATGAAATCTCTGAAAAGATATATACAGATATACAGGAAAACCTGAATACCATGATTGAAGAACAAGGTGAAATCTACGAGGCTACAGATTCAAAACCTATCCCTTTATCTAAGGAAAAGGTAAAGGCCATATTAATAAACAGTGGTGTGTCAGAAGAAGCAACCGCCAAAATTGAAGCCTCTTACACAGAAGAGTTCGGTGAAGATCTTCCGCTGGCGGAAACCCTAGTTGATGCAAAACTAATTAAAGCAAATGCTCATAAGAAAAAAGAAGCACAACTGCTTAAAAAAGTTGAGAGCCTAGAGAACATACTTGAAGAAAGCCATCCACAAAACTATGCTGTTGTGCTCCATGTAAAGCCTGATAAACTACCTGATGTTAGAACCGAGCTCATTAATGGTCAACGTTGTATTATTGTTCCTATCAAAGAAGACGAAGAGGCCTCAATCAACGGAATGAAGCATATGGTTTAGTATTATAACTTGAGTTAGTATAAGAAAATCACTACTTGTGATGACATAATCTGCCACTAATTCAAGATCTAGTGACCAAGCAAACTAATTTCCTTCGTAACCAAGTTAATATCAAACTCATAATCATAGGCCTTTTCATAGAGCAAGTCATATAATTCATCTAACTGGCAGATGGTGTCACCAATCATGAAATGACAACGCCTGCCATCTTCTGACCATTTTACAACTATGGATGCATCATCTGGCATCACATATTTCTCACTAAGGAACGAACTGATCATATGAAATAGCTCTCCCACATGAACTTCATATGTATAGAAATCTGGCGTTAATGCAGTGGTCATGGCCCACCCTGTATTAGCTGTGCCTTTTGTTGATGTGATCTTGTTAGATATATATCTGCTTCTTCGTTTCATAAGTATTGCTCCCTTCAAATAAAAAAAGTCCAGTAACCTACAAGAAATCAATATCACAAATAAAAGCAACTAATTGCCAACTTATGTCATATATTTCCCATATCTACTCGACTTCGTTAAGAAGCACGACCTCTGTGTTACACCATGTGCTTGTATAGTATATGCTAGCATATTGGTGGTGGCAAGTCAAAGGTATATGATGTCCTTGTCATTCAATTGTAATATATCATTCAGCGAAATTATATCCTAAAAAGTTATTAATTTCTTCAACTGTTGATGGAACAACTACGCTTCCTGATATTACCGTTGCCTTTACTTGATTAACCTTATTCATTGTATCCATTGAAAGGTTTGGATTTTCAGCAGGAAGACCAACAGCATTATCCGCTAATGTCATAATCGTACTAGTTCCACCTCTAAATGTACCATTAATTGCTGCATCGATATAATCATAAGCTGCTACGTCTACTTTTTTTATAGCTGAAGTTAAAATGATTGATTTGTCGCCTTCATAAATACCATCAATATATTGATCACTATCCACACCTATAACAAATACATTTTCACCATTAGAGCCTCGGTCCTTAGCTTCATTAATAACGCCAACGCCAACGCCACCTGCTGCTGCAAAAATAATGTCTATGCCTTCATCGTACATACCTGATGCAATTTGTTGTCCTGCAGCTACTTCTGAGAAAGATCCTTGGTATAAGTAATTAGTTACTTCTGCATCTGTGCCAAATGTATCGTTCGCATACTGTACACCAGCTACAAATCCCCATCCAAATTTTTGAACAGGCGGAATTTCCATACCTCCAATAAAACCTAATTTACCAGTATTGGATTCTAAAGCTGCTACAACACCTGCTAAAAAACCAGCTTCATGCTCATAAAAGAAGATAGAAGCAACATTAGCTGCTGTTTCATATAGTGAGTAATCTGCAGAATGTGGCATACCATCAATTAAAATGAATTTGATATCAGGGAACATATATTGAACTGCATAAATTGCTGATTCAAATTTAAATCCAGGAGTCACAATAATCTCATAACCTGCGTCAACTAAGTTTGTGATAGCATTGATATAATCAGTCTCACTTTCACCTTCAGGTTGTAAATACTTAGGCTCTATTGTACCTAGTTCTGCATAAGCTAGTATCCCTTCCCATGTCCCTTGATTAAATGACTTATCGTCAATTGTACCAGAGTCAGTGACCATACCTACTTTTATCAATTCCACCATTTCTTCTTCAACTGCTTCTTCAACCGGTTCTTCAACTGCTTCTTCAACTGCTTCTTCAACTGGTTCTTCAACCGGTTCTTCAACTGCTTCTACTTCATTTGACATATCACCAATTTCCAAAACATAAACAGATACATCCTCATCCTCATCTTCAATTTCTTCTTTCAAATCCTGGTAATCTTTTATAGCATCCTCTACTTCCTCTGGATCATCTTCGTAGATTTCTTCTATAATATCCGCCCAATCCTTCATGACATCTGCTGCAGCTTCCCATTCTTCTTCTTCCATATGTACTTCTACAAGCCCAACCCACAAATCATGATTTTCTTCATCTTCATCAATAAGCTCTTCGTACATTTCAACTGCTTCATCAAATTTACCATCTTTAACAAGTTTCTCTGCCTCTTCTTCACTAGATTCTCTTACAAATAAACTACAACTTGTAAGCAGTAGCACACTTGCCATAATAATAGCTAGCGCGCTAATTAACCTATGTGATCTTCGTCCATATAATCCTAATCTCCTTTTACACATATTAACTCCTTTCAAATCCAATTGATATAAACTTATAGCTAAATCCCCTGTGTATTTTTACTAGTTTTATAGAGCACTATTTTTTGAATAATTAAATGTTACTATTATATTATACCCTTATCGCGTTAAGATTCAAACATAGAAAATCAACCAGTAGCGTTACTTTACAACAAAAGTGTTATTACCAAGTTGTACCAGTTGATACATGATGTTTAATGCATTTGGTCCTGACGCTTCCTTTCTTGAACTGGGGTGGTGCTAAACAACCATCATTTTATTGAAAATGATTGAAAGGTGTTTCTAAATAATGTTACAATATGAGAGTTACTATCTTAATTCTTCGTAAAATGGTGATTTTTGATGCTAATAATAATTACACGTAGAATTCAGGATATACTTATTCCTACAAGTTATAGAAAAGAGGGAAGATATGAAAAGATATAATATTACTGTCGTTATTCTTTTAGTAATAAGCTTGCTTATCTTAGTGGGTTGTAACTCACAAGCAGATGATAACGATTCAAGCGCTAATATTAGCATTAACGGTCAAGGAATTGTTGGTGACGAAAGTGGTAATGCTGCTGCAGAAGGGCTTAGTGGTCAAAATGATGCCAACGAAGATGTTGGTAGTCAAGCTGCTGAAGGAAATGAAAATGCAGGCGATGCTGCTGAAGATGCTTCAGGGGATGACACTTTTGCCATTGATCGCGAAGCAATTCTAACTAATATTACCGCTTCAATGGAGAAAGAATTCTCTGAAGTACCTGATCAATACTTGATTGGTTGGACCTATTCTTTGAAGATATCAGGTATATCAGAAGACTTATTATCAACTTTAGATATGAATTCTTTATTTGAATCAATGGTGGTCGCAAAGGAGTTTCAATATAATGTTGGCAATCCCTTGCAAGTCGCTTATACACCAACTGGTATCTATATGACAGTCGGAAAAGTGAACGAAATAGCTGATCCTTTCGCTTCGCAAACATCTGTTAGTGCTACAAATTCAAGTCAATCCGTCTCCCATAAAGGTCCTGAAGACATCGTCTTTTCTAATGATCAAGTGGTTGTTCAGATAGCTTCAATAATTACCACATCCCATGAAGTTGAATTTACTGAAGATGTTGAAATAGAAGGATGGGATACGGTCAACGGCACAATTAATTTTAAACGTTTAGGCCCGGGAAGTAGTGATAATCAAAGAGATATCGACTTAGATGCATCTGTAGAAAACGGTATCGTCACAGGAATTATTCCACAAGGTGATTATGCCTTAATTTTTAAAAGAGATGACTTTTCATTAGAAGTTCCTATTGATCCAGATTATATATTTATCACTGAAGGTCATGAGCCAATTACCATTAAAACTATGAAAACGGTCACAGGAGCCGTCTACAAAGGCAGCGAAACGAATGATGATAAGCAACCTGTAGAGGGCGCTGTTGTTGAGCTAATTCCATTAATAACTGATGCTGGTATTGAAGGTGATTTTATTGACGAAACCGACTCAGATGGTAACTATAGCATTGATGATGTACCACTTGGGGTATATCAAGTTGTCGTCAACGGTGTACCGCAACATAAAGTCACCATAAATACAGTTGGTAATGGTGAAAACCCTACAGAAGACATTTATCTACCTGGAAATATATTCGATGTAACGATTCATATGGACATGATACGATCCACTGTAGAGATGACGTTTAATGAGGTTTACATAGGAGATGATTACAGTACCTCAGTAAATATGATGAATGGTGTCTATACCCTCGTCAAAGGCGGTGATGTATATCCTAATTCAACCGCCATACTTTCACTTACTGTACCAGCTTATGCTGAATATTGAGATAAAGATTACACCATTCTAAAAACTGATAATACCGTAGGCGGTTACATTCAATCTAACGCCTATTATATCGATTTTAATTTTGGTGTTGATTGGATTTCCAATGATTTAGATCTACCTGAATGGAGTGATATGGCTAGTGTTGGACTACCTTACTACGAAGACGATTTACAATCAGGTCTACTAAATACCGACGCCTTCGAAAACTTACTCTATAACGGTGAAGCCTTTACATATACTAATTCAATACCATACATTGGCGACACAACAATAACAATTGTACCTCATGAATAATACCTATATGGGGCGCTAATATAAAAAATTTTAATCTAATGATTCCTATATTAACGGGCCGATTCCTTTCAAATAGCAAAGGGATTGTCTCGTTAATAACATGATAACTAGCACCACAACCTGCATCAAGAATCCCCCTCATTGGGATGTAAGCTAGAAACATAGCATGAAGGGTCCCTAGATGAATGTTAAACATATCTTGTATGTAATAATCGGTGTGTTTGTAATAGTAATTGATTGAATTTATCTGGACCTCCTTATATTCTAATCATCCCACGCTCTATTTTCAGTACATATATCATCCAACCCCCCTGTATCTAGCGCTGAATCTCTCCCTTTATAAGGAACGGATCTAGCTCTACCAGGCTTGTAATATTTACAGGATTTAGGACCGTAGCAAAAGCTTTCAAAACGATACTTCTTGATATCTCTGTCAAAATCCCATTGTATTTCTACATTGGCCATGGTTGCATAATAACAAGTAAAACATTTCCCCTTCCATAGGCTTTTACTCAGCATTCTCGCACCGCGATATTCATATACTTCCATTTCTTGTAATGGACCTGTCCATGGGCAAGAAGTTTCTTCTAGCTCAGTACTTCTCTCTAAAAGTTTAAGTGCTCCCGCTCGGTAATAATTTGCATACTCACGTTCCGGATATTTTTTTGTCCATGCAGTACCTGAAACAATATCACCAATACGAAATGCTTCTTTTAATTGTTGCTTCTCTGAAATAGCAACAGCAAAACTTTCAACGCCTTCGTCTGTTGTCACTTCAAGAAAGATATTGTATCCAATATGATAATGGGTCCTGTTATCTGTCACATAACGCCACACTCTTGTTCTAGGTTGAATAGATATTATTCGACCTTTCCATTTAATTTTGACGGATTCATTTCCATACAGATTTCTCATATTACATTAACCCCTTAGATTCTTATTTACCACAGCATTTCTTATATTTCTTACCCGAACCACAAGGACAGGGTTCATTACGACCTATTTTTTTACCTTTCACCAGTGTTTTCTGATAGTATTCGGTATTCGATTCAATCTTTTTCCCGTAATTCCCTAATTTTTTTTCCCGTAAATTGTATAATTTCTGATACAAAGCTATAAAATCAGGAACTTGGGGTCTTTCTTCACTAAACTGAGCCCAATCTCTGAAATTTTCAATAACCCTAGGATCATAGCATTTAGATTTGACTGCCTTTTCTCCAAGAGAAAGTAACTCATCTAGGTGATACATCAATACAATATCTGAAATCCAAGTTGCTAATTCAGGTTGTTCTTTTAGAAGTTTTTCAAGGTATGCTTTTAGTCCTTCGATATCTTTCAGATTTTCAACATAATACATGGATAAAGCTCTTAAATAAGCGACTTTAAGGAAAGTGCCTACATTCTCCCTGCCAATTGTACTTTTAAGGTATTCTAAATCACCGTCAAAACATTTATACAGTACAACCGGATATTCTTCTGTAATGGAATATCCTATTCGTATATTTATGGATTCTTCTGAACATGCTATCAACTCAATGACGTCTTTTGATGATTCTTTTCTTTCCCATTGACCCAATATAAAAGGTAGGTATATTGACAGTAAACCATTGCCTTTTGCATAATTATTCGGTTCTTTGAGGTAGAATTTCATTTCTTCCAGAATTACCGGTTCTGCCTCTTTCCTATTAGCATCTAAAAACTCAAGATAAGAAAATGGTATATCTTCGAAACCCTGTCCAAGGTAATTTATTGCGTCAAGTAATGTTATATCATCAGATACTACAAGTTCCTTTTCCATTTCAAGAAAATTTTCTAGTTCTTTTTTCTTCATAGTTATCATCAAATCGGTTATTCGCTCGGCAAGAATATCACTTTCCTTGATAGTCATTCGATTATATGCCTTATCCAATATCCCCATTGCTTTATCGTAATCCTTATGCTTGGAATAGTCCATCCAATATTCATCTGAATAGCCGATGTACCCCCATGCATTATCAGGGTAGTCTTCTATCAATTGAATAAAGTGTTTCTCTCCGACTTCCGGTTGTCCCATTCGGTAGTATGTTTCAGCTAAAGATCTTTTATAATTGTGTACAGTCATTTCTTCTAATAAGTTTAGACTTAATAAGAATTTGAGCAAGTCAATCCTTTGCATCCCAATCTCTTGTTTAGATGCCTGATCAAAATCCAAAAGAACCTTTCTGAGTGAATTATCGTAGTCTTGTACCCAATTACATACAAACTGCATTCCATTGAATATCTCATCAAAAGTTTTCAGTTCGCTCAAGTGATTCCCATCGAAATAAGCTTTTATTTCATCGAAAACTATTTTCCAGCAGATCACAGCCTTATGTGCATCCCCACCCAGCTCATATCCATAACCTTCTTGCATTTTCATATCTAATTTTTCAAACTTCTTATTAACCAGTTCCGGTTCTATTCCAACATATTTACTACTGAATATCTCATATTTCATAACTCTTTTTCTCCTATTTCATCAAAATGCATAGTAAGTTTAAGTTTGTTCACTATATCTCTTAGTTCATCACTAAACTCCTGAAGATCATCCATAGTTATTACACCATCATTGATCAGGCTAATACTATCAAACACCATTTGTTGCTTATTTAGATTGAGCATCACACCTGGCTTTTTCTTGTCTTGTTTAATTCGCTGTTCCAATTCCCAGAACTTACTTGATGCCGGCAAGTCATCATTCAACAATAATATATATTCCTTAACAAGCTTTTCCATATAAGACTCTTGCCAAGTAGCTATCTTGTCCCTAAAAAGTTTCCAATCCTTTTTTGAAGGTACCATATTCATCCACTCCCTTATTAAAACTCATGGTAAAACCAAGTTTTCTCATCTTCAATTGTTTCAATATATGTCTTTATATCCATTAAGGCCTCCAGATTCTTTCCTTATGTTTCCACTCAGAAACATAATAGTTCTCATATCGGATTCCTTCAATTACTGGACTTAGGAAACTCTCGATACCATCAATAGCCTCTGTTAATTCAATCTGCATCATCGCACGCTTTTTACTAATAAACGATTTCCACCTCATGTTACGTGTTCTATCTTTTGAAAATTCTTTTTCAAAAATAACAATATCATCCATCATGGTTTTTCTATGTTTGAAAGTCTCCATAATGGCAATACTTAATTCCAAACTATCAAAATCAAATTGATTACTCAAAAGATATATATCATAAAAATCCTTGTATCGGCTGTTAGCATACCCTAGAGATACAATTGCTTCGAATTTTTCAGCAATTACAGATGCCAAAGAGTAAGCGTAAATTTGGGGCGCATCCATCTCCAACAATACAGGAAAATCCATCATTACACGTTCAGGAAGAACAACATCTCCGAAGCCTATATCAATTGATACCGGAATTGCTGTATTATCTAGCATTGCCATGACCTTAATGTTTATCCCCTGATATTCTCTAAATTCCGTTATTGTATTAATGCTCAGTGATTCTGCTTTATACTTGATGGCATCATCCGATTCAATTGCAAAAATTTCTTCAAACACTTTTCTCATTGCTTCAACTTCATTTTCCAATTCTCTTGCCAATAAATCAATGTCTCTAGTGGCTCTTGAAAACTCACCTTCAAAAATTGCATATAAGAAAATCCCGCCTTTTAATGTGAAATTCTCATTATATTTAGATATTGAAATCCGATATATTGTACGTTCCAAGCAATACGCTACCAACTCATCCCGAAATAATCGGCCATTTTTTGTAGCTTGATTTTTAAGCCTTGCTTTTACCGAATCTGCATTAATCAAATCAACACCTCCAAATAAGTATCCAAAATATCGTAGCATTTCAATTGCTTACTATATCGAATAAGTTGATTAATATTCCGATTCGGCTTCAATAAATAATTCGTAAGTATTTCTTTCGTCTCTTCGATTCCTATTTTATTCCGATAGTAAATAATATCAATCACCGTTTTTTCTATATCAAATATTTGAAAC
>JAQICP010000563.1 GCA_027858555.1 Vallitaleaceae bacterium | reverse complement strand
CATTATAAAGTGTAATATCGGAATTGGGTATGATTAAGCCAGCCACTAAAAAGTAGGCTGCGGATGATATATCACCGGGTACTTGTATATCTTTGGCATATAATTCTTTTATAGGATGTGCGGTAAGTCTGGTCCCAACAGATTCTATATGGCCACCAAAATAATTAAGCATGATTTCGGTATGATTTCTTGATAGAGCAGGTTCTTTAATCACACATACTTCATTGGTATATAGATTAGCCATGATTATTGAAGATTTTATTTGTGCGGATGCTACTGGGGATTCATAAGCAATTGCATGAGTTTTCGAAGGGCTAATTACCAGTGGTGCTTTATCATTATCACCTTCACTTCTAATTAGGCTACCCATTTGGGTTAATGGTTTGATAATTCTGCCCATTGGTCTGGATTTGATTGAATCATCTCCAGTAAGACGGGTTTCAAATGTCTGACCACTTAATATGCCGGACATAATTCTCATAGTAGTACCACTATTACCTACGTCTAGTGTTTCAGTTGGTTTTTTGAGTCCATGGAGACCAACACCGTGAATGGTCACTAAATCATCTTTCACATCGATGGTAACACCTAATTTTCTGAAACAGTCTATAGTGGATAAACAGTCTGCACCCATTAGGAAACCAGATACTTTTGTAGAGCCTTTAGACAAGGCGCCAAACATGATTGAGCGGTGGGAGATGGATTTATCGCCAGGAACGGTGAGTGTACCTTTAAGACTTTTAACTGGTTTGATCGTCATATTGCCTCCTAGAATGTATATACTTTATATTGCTCGGATTCTAATATTTTTATTGCGCGTTCCATATGATCTTTTTCATAAAATACTATTTCCAGTATACCTGAAACATGCTCTCTATTATTCACAACACCAATATTTTTGATGTTAATGGATTCATTTGAGAGTTCTGTGGCAACCTTTGCAATGATGCCAGTTTGATCAAACACATCAATACTGATTGCATAATAATTAGGTAATGAACTGGGTTGGTGCTCGATAAAAGAGTCTCGATAATCTCTAGCATTGTTAAAAAAGTCATAAACATAATCAGGGTTGTATAATTGAATGTTATTTTTAACGTCCGTTAAGTAATTTATATATAGATCTAGCACTTCAACCACGTTGTCTTTATTAGAAGCACAAATCTGTTGCCATACGTCAGGTGATGATGAAGCTATTCTTGTGATTGATTTGAAACCGCCTGCGGCAAGATCGTGCATATAACCTTCAGGTGAATCAAGTTGCTTTACTATGTTTACAAGACCGGATGCTATCACATGTGGGACATGACTGATTGAGGCAGTTACAAAATCATGTTTATTTGAATCCATGATGATAGGGATAGCTTTAATGGTTTCAGTGAAAGCTATTAATTTGTCTATATCAGAGGTCTTAGTTGATTCATCTTTTGTATAGATATAGTAAGCATTTTCAAATATTAATTCATTCGAAGCGATGTAACCTGTTTTTTCCGAGCCTGTCATAGGATGACCACCAATGAAGTTTATATCTATGGATTTCATCTCTTGGCATATTTCGGTTTTGGTACTAGATACATCGGTTATGATACAATCTTTTGAAACGATAAGTTCTAATCTTTTAGCAAGTGCTATATTCACATCCACTGGTAGGCACAAGAAAATAATATCACAATCCTTAAATGCATTATCAATTGTGGAAGAGCCCATATCAATAGAGCGGTCACTTAATGCCTGCTCCAAATTGATAGGTGATCGATTATAGGCAGTGATTTTTTCTGCCAGTTGATATTTTTTAATAGCCTTGGCTAATGAGCCGCCAATAAGTCCAAGACCTATGATACCTACGTGTTTAAACATTATAGATACCTACCTGATAACTTTGCATAAGGTCTAAGTTCGTCACATAAACTATGAAAATCTTCAGGCGTTAGTGATTGAGGACCATCCGACATTGCAGCGGCTGGGTTTGGATGAACCTCTATCATAAGACCATCAGCACCAACAGCAAGGGCTGCTTTTGATAGGGGTAGGATATAATCTCTTACACCTGTAGCATGAGATGGATCAATGATGACGGGTAAGTGCGTTTTAGATTTGAGGACTGGTACAGCACTAATGTCTAAAGTGTTTCTTGTAGCAGTTTCATAGGTTCTAATGCCGCGTTCGCATAATACAACATTAGGATTACCTTCGCTCATGATATATTCTGCCGCATTCAACCATTCATCTATTGTTGAAGCAAGGCCTCGTTTTAACAAAACTGGTATCTGTGTTTTGCCAACTTCTTTTAGTAGATAGAAGTTTTGCATGTTACGAGCACCAATCTGAAACATATCCACATATTTTGAAGCAATTTCAATTGATTCCTTACTAATGACTTCGCAGACAATAGCAAGTCCTGTTGCCTCGCGGGCGGCAGCCATGTACTTGAGACCTTCTTCTTCCAAGCCCTGAAAAGAGTAGGGTGAAGTTCTCGGTTTGTAAGCGCCACCTCTAAGTATTGTAGCACCAGCCGCTTTTATTTTGATAGCTGTTTCCATAACCTGCTCAGCCGATTCAATAGCACAAGGGCCAGCCATAATAGTAATCTGGTCACCACCTATGAATGTGTTGCCAACAGGTATTATGGATGGACTAACGTGAAACTGTTTATTAGCCAATTTGTAGGATTCAGTTACTTGCACTATCTTATCAACGCCATCTAGCAGTTGAATATTAGAGTCGTGCAATAAGCTTTTATCTCCAACAATACCAATAATTGTGACTTGCTTTCCTCTTGACAGATGCGTATCAAGGCCATATTCTTCAACGATACTCACAACATTATCAATAGCCTGGGTAGATACATTAGGTTTCATTACAATAATCATGTTAAGCCTCCATTTTATTAATAAGCTTGCCTAGTACATTAAGGGTTTTCTCCATTTGTTTGATTGTACCAAGACTGATTCGTAGATAGGTCATCGTATCAGGGTGAGGTATCGGTCTGACAATAATACCTTTTTCCTGTAATTTCACAAAAAGTGTTTGACTGTCATGTCTGCAATCTATAAAGACAAAATTACAAGAAGATTCAATATATGAGAGACCGAGCTCTTTACATTTTTGATAGGTATATAGCTTGGCTGCTTCATTAAGTTGATAACTTTCCTTCACGAATTCGGTATCTTCCAGTGCAGCTATTGCAGCAACTTGTGCCACTGTGGTTACATTAAAAGGATTTCTTATACGATTCATATAATCGATGATGATCGGATTACCAACTGCGTAACCGATTCTCAGTGATGCTAAACCATACATTTTTGAAAAAGTTCTAAACAAAATAACATTATCGTAAGTCTTCATCATTGACAACGTATCAGGAAACGATTCATCTGTTATATATTCATTATAAGCTTCGTCAAATACAATAATGACTGAACTTGGGATTTTTTTAACAAATGATGCCTGTTCTGTATGGGTAATCATCGTGCCTGTCGGGTTATTAGGATTAGCTATATAGATCAATTTTGTCTTTTCGGTTACGGCACTTGCAATCGCGTCCAAATCATAACCAAAGTTTTTATTTGGAACACCGATATAAATGCCGTCCATTGATCTAACAGCTGCCTTATATTGAGGAAATGTCAAAGATGCAGATATGCCATGATCACCTGGTGAAATAAAAGTTTTAGCAATCATAGAAATCAATTCATCTGAACCACTACCAAAGATCAATTGATTATCATTAACATCTAGGCGTTTACTTAATTTGGCACGTAATTTTGTAGCATTGCCATCAGGATAAAAGGAAGGTGTCTTCATGGCTTTGATTACAGCTTCTTTAGCTCTGTCAGAACATCCGAGTGGGTTTTCATTCGAAGCTAATTTAATAACTCCTTTAAGATTATATTCAGCCATCACATCTTCAGCTGGTTTGCCTGGAACGTATGGGCTAAGTGTTTCAATAATAGGTCGTGGGTTAATCATAGAGGCCTCTTTTCTTAAGATATATTGTTTAATTAAAGGGATTAATTACTTAGGTCATATTTTACACTTAACTATATGGACTGTCAATGATTTATCACGTTAAAGTGACACAATATTGTTTTGGATTATCAGGTTTTTTAACGGGGTTAGGCGCAATATACGCAAACCTCATCAGTTTAGGGTTAAACCTTGAGAGAATGCCAGGATTTCAAAAATCTTTCTTTTTTGATAAATGAAACTTGTTGTAAATGCACAAATTATAAGGTAATATAGAAAGGTATTCTATGAATATGTCAGTAATATTTAGCTTAGGCAATTTTTACTGTACAAATGTTCCAAGAAATTCCTCAATCTCAACATTTTTTAAAGGAATTTCATGAAAAATGTAGAATACTATCATATTGGCTTTATGCTTGAGTGGCATGAAAGTCTGTGTTCGTTCTGGGACATAGTGCCCAAATACTTAAGATCGGGGGAACGCACATGAAAGTATACTCATCTGAACAAATTCGTAACATTGTCCTTTTGGGTCATGGTGGAGCAGGAAAAACAACCTTAGCTGAAGCGATGGCCCATGTTGATGGTATCACAAAACGTCAAGGTCGAGTAGAAGATGGCAACACCATTAGTGACTTTGATAAGGAAGAAATCAAGAGGGGCTTTTCTATTTCAGCTTCTTGTATTCCTATCGAATGGAATGATTGTAAACTTAACATTTTAGATGCGCCAGGTTATTTTGATTTTGCTGGAGAGACAAAAGAAGCTGTAAGAGTAGCAGATAGTGCTATTATTGTCGTATCAGGTAAATCAGGGGTTGAAGTAGGTACAGAAATCGCTTGGGAATATGCTGAAGAGATGGAAATACCTAAGATGGTTTTTGTAACTGACATGGATGACGATAATGCATCTATGGTTCGTGCTTTAGAACAATTAAAAGAACAGTTTGGCAAGTGTATTGCACCATTTCAAGTACCAATTAAGAGAGATGAGCATTTTGTAGGATTTGTTAATGTTGTTAAGATGGAAGGTCGTAAGTTTGTTGATGGTAAAGTCGAAGCATGTGATATTCCAGAAGAAATGATGGCAGATATCGAACCTATCCGTGAAATGATTCTAGAAGCTGTTGCTGAAACAGATGAAGCATTAATGGAGAAATATTTTGAAGGTGAAGCGTTTACATTAGAAGAAATTCAAGAAGCACTTCATAAAGGTGTTATTGAACGCAGTATTGTACCAGTGCTTTGTGGATCAGGTGTTAATAACACTGGTGTTACAGTGTTAATGAATTCTATCGTCAAATATATGCCGTCTCCAAGAGAAGAGCACACATCTATAATAGGTAAAAACCCAGAGACTGGCGAAGATGTTGAAGTTATGTGCGATATGGAACACCCAACAACAGCCTTCGTATTTAAAACCATTATTGACCCATATATTGGTAAGCTTTCATTATTTAGAGTTTACTCAGGTGTCGTTAAAGCTGACTCCAATCTATGGAACCCATTAAAAGAAGAAAATGAACGTATCACACATGTATATGCACTAAGAGGTAAAGAACAGATCGAAGTATCTGAAATTCGCGCCGGAGATATCGGAGCAGTTGCAAAGCTTATTAATGTAAGTACAGGAGATACTTTATGTGATAAAAAGATGGCAGTTATTCTTCCAGGCATTACTTTTCCTGAGTCATTATCATACAAGGCCATAACGCCAGTAGATAAAGGCGATGAGGACAAGATTGGTCAAGGTATTCATAAACTGATGGATGAGGACCCAACGATAAAACTTGTGATTGATTCAGAAAATCATCAAGAACTGATTTATGGCGTTGGCGGACAACATCTTGATGTTGTACTTAGTAAACTTGAATCTAAATTCAAAGTAAAAGCTGAACTAGGCAAGCCAAAGATGGCTTATCGTGAAACAATCAAAAAACGTGTCGAAGTTCGTGGTAAGCATAAGAAGCAATCAGGCGGATCTGGACAGTTTGGTGTTGTAGTTATGATTTTTGAACCATCTGGAGATCTTGAAAAATCATATATCTTTGAAGAAAAAGTAGTAGGTGGATCTGTACCTAAAAATTATGTCCCAGCAGTTGATAAAGGTTTGGCAGAATCAGTACTTTCAGGCGTACTCGCAGGTTATCCTGTTGTTGGTCTTAAAGGCACATTGATTGATGGCCAGTATCATGCTGTTGACTCATCAGAGATGGCATTCAAGATGGCAACAATTAAAGCGTATAAAGAAGGTATATTAGAATGTGAGCCAACTATTCTTGAACCAATTGCAAGGGTTAATGTGCTGATTACTGATACTTATATGGGCGATATTATGGGTGACTTAACCAAGCGTAGAGGTAGAGTGCTTGGTATGAATCCTGTTAAAGGCAAACAAGAGATTGAAGCTGATGTACCAATGGGTGAGATGTATGGTTATTCAACTGACCTTCGTTCAATGACTCAAGGTAGAGGCACCTATAAGATCAGATTTGATCGTTATGAAGAAGCACCAAGAGAAGTACAAGAAAAAATCATCGCTGAAAGAGCGGCTGAAGAAGAATAGAGCAGCAATATGAAGAAGGTTACATAGGTAACCTTCTTTTTTTGCGCAGCATGAAATTCTGGCACAGGAAATTAACATGCCTAAATAATATAGCCCATGTTGAAACTAATATACACAACAACTTATTCTTACATTGAAAGAAATATTGAAGGATAAAACCTCTACTATAAGTACACTTTGTTCTGCAACAGGAAAGTTCTCCATAGGAACTTTCCATGAGAACAAGTTCTCTGTAAGAAAACGCGTATTGGTGGTACACTTTGTTCTGACATAATATGTTTGTGTTGGTT
>JAQICP010000510.1 GCA_027858555.1 Vallitaleaceae bacterium | reverse complement strand
GGTATAACACCAACCTTAGCGGTTGTTCTAATTGGTGATAGCCCAGCTTCAAAAGTATATGTGCGTCATAAGAAAAAGGGCTGTGAATACGTAGGTCTGCGTTCTGTTTCACATGAGGTATCTAGTGATATTACTGAGAAAGCCCTGTTATCTCTAATTGAGGATTTAAACAAAGACAAAACCATACATGGTATATTGGTACAATTACCACTACCTAGCCATATTGATGAAGACAAAGTGATTATGGCCATAGACCCATCAAAAGATGTGGATGGTTTTCATCCTATGAATGTTGGTAATTTAAGCATTGGCAGGGATGGCTTTGTTTCATGTACACCTGCAGGTATTATGGTTTTACTAGAACGTACGGGAATCGACATTTCAGGCAAGAAATGTGTCATTATTGGCAGAAGCAATATTGTAGGCAAACCAATCGGTATGTTACTTACAAGAGCGAATGGAACAGTTACAATGTGTCATTCAAGAACCAAAGATTTGCAAGGTGAATGTAGACAGGCAGACATACTAATCGCTGCTATTGGTAAAGAAAAATTCATTACAAAAGACTTTATCAAAGAAGGCGCGGTTATAATCGATGTGGGTATTAATAGATTGGCAGACGGTACTTTATGTGGTGATGTTGATTTTGATGATTGTATTGAAAAAGCAAGTTTTGTCACACCAGTGCCTAAGGGTGTCGGTCCCATGACCATCACTATGCTACTCAAAAATTGTATTAAAGCAGCTAAAAACAGAGCGAAAAGTTAACTAAAGTTAAGGAGAATTATTTGAAAGTTTTTTTAGTATCACTTGGATGTGATAAGAATTTAGTCGACAGTGAAGTCATGTTAGGACAGGTACAAGATTTAGGTTACGAGATTGTACAAGATGAGATGGAAGCAGATGCTATTATTGTTAATACCTGTGCCTTCATTCACGATGCAAAGGAAGAAAGCATTGAAACAATCCTAGACATGGCCAAATATAAAGAGATTGGTAATTGTAAATCTCTGATTGTAGCAGGTTGCTTATCAGAACGTTACAAACAGGAACTCGCAATAGAACTGCCTGAAGTTGATGGGATCATTGGCGCATCGAATTATGATGACTTGCCTTCTGTGTTGGAACGCACCTTAGCAGGTACACATACAGAAGTATTCAAATCCATTGATCATGAACCGAACACCTACATTAAAAGAACCATTAGTAGTACAACTGCATATGGATATCTTAAGGTAGCAGAAGGTTGTGATAACCATTGCACATACTGTATCATTCCGTCACTTAGAGGTAAATACAGAAGTAGGGATATGGCAAGTCTGATTGAAGAAGCCAACTATTTAGTGGATAATGGCAAAACCGAGCTGATACTTGTAGCACAAGATGTTGCAAAATACGGCATGGACATCTATAATGAACGTAAATTACCTGAGTTACTGAGGGCGTTATGTAAGATTGAAGGTTTAAAATGGGTTCGATTATTGTACTGTTACCCTGAAGATATAACGGATAAATTAATTGAAGTCATGCAGACAGAAGCCAAAATCCTAAATTATATAGATATGCCATTACAACATATTAATGACAACATATTAAAACAAATGGCTCGTGTCAGCAGAAAAGCATCCATCATCGAAGTGATTAACAAATTACGTGATAAGATGCCGGACATATGCATAAGAACGACATTTATAGTGGGATTTCCTGGTGAAACAGAAGCACAATATGCAGAACTCAAAACATTCATTATGGATTATACATTAGATCGAGTTGGTATTTTCACCTATTCTATGGAAGAAGGCACAGCCGCAGCTAAAATGCCGGGTCAGATTGATCATAAGATAATGACCGCACGCAGAGATGAATTAATGCTGATTCAGCAAGAGATTGCATTTAAAAAAAGTGATAACATGATTGGATTGGAACTTGATATTATCATAGAGGGTTACTTACCTGATGAGGAAGTCTATATAGGTAGATGCTATAAAGATGCACCGAGCGTAGATGGGTTTGTGTTTGTCACATGCCCCTTTGAACTGATGCTAGGACAGATTGTGCCAGTATCAATAACAGAAACTAATGGATATGATTTGATTGGAGAAATAAGTGATGAATCTAGCAAATAAAATAACCATGGCAAGAATGTTCCTTGTACCAATTTTTGTAGCAGCAACTTATATACTACCAGATTCTTATGCAAAATATGTAGCTGTCGGTATATTTCTAATTGCCAGTCTTACCGATTGGCTAGATGGCTATTTGGCCAGAAAAATGAATGAAGTATCTAACTTTGGTAAATACATGGATCCATTAGCTGATAAATTATTAGTTTCAGCTGCCCTGATCTATATGGTTGAACAGGGTTTGATTTTCGGATGGATTGTTGCAATTATTATCGGTAGGGAGTTTATCATTAGTGGCTTACGACTGGTAGCATCTGATAAAGGTGTTGTCATATCCGCAAGTGTTTGGGGTAAACTCAAGACCATTGTAACCATGGTAATGATCATAGAAGTAATGTTAGAATTCAGCCATCCTGTTTTTGTTGTATTTGGTCAGATTTTAATCTATCTTGCACTAATACTTACCGTTATTTCCGCAACAGATTATATTGTGAAAAATCTCGCTACCTTTAAAGATTAGTATAGATATTAATATAGAATACGAGGTGCATATGAAAGGTGAAATAATATGTGTAGGATCTGAGATCCTATATGGAGACATACTATATACGAATACAAAATACCTAAGTAGTCGAATGACAGATTTAGGTGTTTCTGTTTATTATCAATCGGTTGTAGGGGATTATGAGCAAGACTTGCTTGATGCAATAGAACTTGCAGTTGGAAGAAGTGTCGTCATTATTCTAACAGGCGGACTTGGACCTACCTCGGATGACATCACAAAAGAGACGCTCAGTAAGTACTTTAATAGCGAACTCATAATGGACGCGGCTTGTAAAGAACGCTTAGAATCGTTTTTCATAGGTCGAGGGTACAACATGACTGAAAATAACTACAAACAAGCCCTGATTCCTTCCATTGGCAGTGCACTTTTCAATAATAATGGCACAGCGCCAGGCATCTATATACCATATAATAATAAGCATGTCGCCATTTTGCCAGGACCACCAGGTGAAATGAAACCCATGTTTGAAGAAGTATTAGTACCAATATTGAAAAAACATATTGATGTGATCATTCGTTCCAAAACACTGAAACTGATTGGCATCGGTGAAAGCGATGCAGCATCAAGAATTCAACCTATTATAGATGCATATGAAAATCCAATAATAGCACCCTATGCCAAATTATCCGAAGTGCATTTTAAGATTACCAGTAAAGGTGATTCTGCAAAAGTATGTGAAGCGCTTATAGCGCAAGCCGAAATTAAGATTCGTGCTGTTCTTGGCGGGTATATATACACTGATACTTCATCGGATTTACCAGAAACTATCATTGGCTTACTAAAAGAGCGGGATTTTACAATTTCTTTAGCAGAATCTTGCACAGGTGGTTTGCTTTCAAAGATGTTAGTGGACGTGCCATCCGTTTCAGATGTGTATAACGAAGGGTTTATTGTATATTCATATGAAGCTAAAGTTAAGTACTTGGATGTAAGTCAAGTCACTTTGGATGAATATGGTGCTGTCAGTGAACAAGTTGCAATACAGATGGCGATAGGTTGCCAAAAAAAAGCTGATTCTGATATTGCCATAAGTATCACCGGCATTGCGGGACCGGGTGGTGGGACAGATGAAAAACCAGTTGGTACGGTGCATATTGGCATAGCTCATAAAGAAGAACGGTATCACTACCAATTAAATCTACCAGGCAATAGGGAAAAAATCAGGGAAAATTCTGCCAAACGAGCACTGACCTATCTGTATTTCATACTCATAGGCAGACCGATATAGGAGGCGCATATGATCGATTTAAGAAGTGACACAGTAACAAAACCAACGGAGGCAATGAGAGCGGCAATGGCAGCTGCAATAGTAGGGGATGATGTCTACGGCGATGATCCAACCATGAACGAGTTAGAGAATTATGCTGCTGAATTAGTAGGCAAAGAAGCAGCACTTTTTGTACCAAGCGGTACATTTGGTAATCAATTATGTATACTGACTCATACAAAACCTTCTGATGAGGTTATCTTGTCTGATGATTGTCATATCATTCAACATGAGGTTGGTGCAGCTGGGCTTATTTCAGGGGTACAGCTTCGAACCATAGAATGCGATAGTGGCCTAATGCCTCTTTCAGCCATTAAAAAGCGTATAAGAGGAACGGATATACATTTTCCACTTACCAGACTGATATGCCTTGAAAATGCCCATGGGGACGGCGTTGTATTGCCCCTAGATTATATGGCTAGCATACGAGAAATTGCAGATGAACAGAGTATAAGCATTCATTTAGATGGTGCTAGACTTTTTAACGCGGCCACTTATCTTGACACG
>JAQICP010000479.1 GCA_027858555.1 Vallitaleaceae bacterium | reverse complement strand
CAACAATTAAAGATATAACAGAGCTACTATAATTTAATTTATAGTAGCTTTTTTGTTAGATTGTTTAAGAAATTACATTGAGGAAATTATGGTTATATGGCATAATAATAATAATGAGTAATTTCATGTTAGAATAGTCTTATAATTTTGTATTAGAGATACTAACAGTATTAAAAGGTGATCTATGAATAGAAGAAAATATCCTTATACGGCCATAAGTTTTGTTCTGATCGGCATGGTAGTTTTTGTATTGTTTATGATGAGTGATATCTTATTTGCGAAGAGAAATAATCTGACACTTTTGAAAGGCGCTATCACCACTGAATTTAACGGCAATGGGCTGTATGATGGCGTATCAAAATACAATTTTATAGCTACTCAGTCTGAAAATGGTGAGAACCTGTTTTTAGAATATATGACTATACTTGGATTTGAGTTAGTCAGCGAGTATGAAGATGACAGTGATGTTTTTATGTATCAAGACAGAAAAGGGAATGACTTGTTAGTAAGAAAAGAAAGTTTTATGGGGCGTTATATCATATGGGACTTTAGTCAAGAATAATGGACACGGAGGTGTAAGATGAAGTATAGACAATTAGGTAAACTTGGAAATGAAGTATCAATTTTAGGATTTGGGTGCATGCGATTTCCAACAGATGAGGATCAATTAATTAAAAGAGATGAATCAGAAGCCATGCTACTTGCAGCAATTAAAAGTGGCGTGAATTACTTAGACACAGCATATCCCTATCACAATGGCGAAAGTGAATTATTTGTTGGCGAATTTTTAAAGAAGCATAATATGAGAGACAAAATCTTTTTGGCAACAAAATTACCAAGTTGGTTAATACATAGTAAAGCAGATATGAAAAAATACATAACAGAACAACTTGAAAAATTACAAGTTGATTATATCGATTACTTTCTATTACATGCCCTTAATAAAGACCATTGGCAAAATTATAAAGACAATGGTGTTTTTGAATTTATTACTGAGATGATAGATGTTGGCGTGATTAAAGAAATCGGGTTTTCATTTCATGATGAATATGAGGTGTTTGAACAGATTATCAATGAGTATGATGGCTGGTCATTTTGCCAAATACAACTGAATTATATGGATGAAGAATATCAAGCAGGGCTAAAAGGTCTTAGATTAGCTGAAAGCAAGGGTATTGACGTTATTGTTATGGAACCCCTAAAAGGTGGCAATCTGACCGCAGCGATTCCAGATGACATTCAAGAAGTATGGGACAATAGCGATGTCAAACGCAAACCGGCCAGATGGGCTCTTGAGTATGTGTGGCAATATGATAATGTAAAACTGGTTCTAAGCGGGATGTCTGCTATGAATCAAGTAACCCAGAATGTTGAAACGGCAAATGCTTATGAGAAGGGTGGTCTATCAGACCACGACAAAGCCATTATCAGCAAAGTGGCAGAGATATACAAAAGTCGAACCAAAGTACCTTGTACGGCATGCCAATATTGTATGCCTTGTCCTTATGGGGTGAATATTCCTGAGATGTTCACCATATATAACGAAGGCGCTAGATTTTTAAATATGGATGCTTTCAAATGGCATTATAATGAAAGACTAAAAGATGCCAATGCTGACTTATGCACAGCTTGTGGCGTGTGCGTGGAAAAGTGTCCACAGTTTATACAGATTCCAGATCGGTTAGCTGAGGTTAAAGCAGAACTAAAATATTAAACATATATTTGACAGAAGAAGAGGTAGAATATGGCTAAAAAGAAAAAGAAGAACAGTGGTAGCGGTGCGTTTATTATCGCGTTCTTATTAATAGGTGCAATGGTTCTTATATGGTATATATCGTCTGGTAATGATAGTTTTCTATCTTTTTTTGATAAACCCGATGAAGATGGTGTGTCTGAGATTGAAGTAATAGATAGTAAACCTGTAGAACCTACTGATGAAGGTAGTACAGATGAACCAGATCCAGTTGACAGTGATGTTACAACTGTTGATGAACCAGTTATTGAACCAGAACCTGATAATAGTCTAGATGAAGCAGGGTTTGATTTATCTGTGGATACCCTAACCCTTTCTAATGAGACAGAGATTTGGTCCTGGCGTAGAAACTCCAATCATGAACCCATAGAGAGCTATTCCTCACTCAGCACAGAAGCATTAAAAGCATTAGGTACTTATTATATAGTCGATACTGATGAGAAAGTTGTTTATCTGACATTTGACGAAGGTTATGAAAATGGTTATACAGAAAGCATTCTAGATACACTTTTAGAGTACAATGTTAAGGCGGCTTTTTTTGTAACCGAAACATACATTGAATATAGTCCTGAACTGGTAACGCGGATGAAAGAAGAAGGTCATATCGTTGGAAATCATTCCTCAACACATCCTGATTTTACAACTTTGACAGATGAGGAAATTGAACAAGAATTAATTAGTACCTCAGATACCATGGCTGAACTGACTGGCTATGATATGGATATGTTTTTAAGACCACCTGCTGCAGCTTATAGCGAAAGAACGTTATATGTAGCAAGAAGATTAGGCTATAGAAATATATTTTATAGTATGGCATATGAGGACTGGCTAGTAGACGAGCAACCTGGAGCTGAAGCTGCCCTAGATCACGTCATGACTAATTATCATAAAGGTGCTATTATATTATTACATGCTGTATCGAGTTCTAATGCAGAAGCACTTGGTGATATGATAACTGAACTAAAAGCACTTGGTTATCGTTTTGGGTATCTATATGAAGTAGAATAGTAGGGTGCAGAGGTAGAAGGATACCTTTGATATCAGGGGGATGTTTAATAATGCATATAAATATAAACAAAAAAAATATTATAGTTATATGTGCTGTTATTGGTTTAGTTGTCTTTTTAGGCTTAGTAATAGGCATGACCTATGTACTTAAAGTAGAAAAGCAGAATGAGACCCTATCATTAACCAATCAATACGTAGATTTTCAAAATGAAATAGAAAGTATCGTTTATAATAATATCACGATTATCTATGGCTATTTGGCTTATATTGAATCGGATCTTACAATTAATCAAGAAAAGGCTGATGCCTACCTGTCTAACCTATTAGAAGATCATGAGACATATATCAAAAATGTAGCCATCCTTGAGGACACAACCATTATCTGGAATTATCCAATTGAAGGTAATGAGACTTCTATTGGTGTTGATTTAGCTACAATCGATGGTCAAAGTGAAACAGTACTTCAGGTTAAAGAAACACTTAACTCAACATTTAACGGTCCTGTTAAACTAGTTCAAGGGGGTATTGGTTTTATAGCCCGACTACCTATAATCAAAGAAGGTCAGTATTGGGGTCAAGTTAGTCTGGTTATTGATGGTGATGCCTTTTATAAAGATATGAAGAACAGTGCAGATGATAATGACTTGTCACTGATGCTATACAATATAAATGATTATCCTGATAAGGCTTTTTACATGACAACTGGAATCATCAAATCAGATGCACTTACCTTCGACTTTAATGTGGATTTAGTTTCATGGAAGGTGGTACTTATACCAAGAGATGGGTGGCGTAACAACACAATCCAAGTAGTAATCGGATCTATTATTAGTTTATTAGCCAGTATTGCCATAGCCTTATTAATATACAACAATCTTTTTAACCATGAGCTTACAAAATATCAAGCAAACCATGATTTCTTAACAGGTCTGTATAATCGCACCTTTTTAGATGAGTTTCAAAACTTGGTTTTATCAAAGGCAAAAAGAAATAATGGACTTGTTGGATTCATACTCATTGATGTAAATAGATTTAAGGTAATTAATGATAAGTATGGTCATATCGTTGGTGATGAATTACTTAAAATGGTGGCGATTAATTTGAAGAAGACGATTCGTTCACATGAGGCTGTATTTAGATTAGGTGGAGATGAGTATCTATTGGTATTGCCAGAAATACAATCTTTAGAAGAACTAAGACATGTAATGAAACGTATAATGTTGACATGCCTAGAGCCTAAAGTGATTGATCATCAAGAGATAGAGGTTACTGTTAGTATTGGCAGTTCCATATACCCAATAGATGGGACTAATTTTGATGATTTGCTAAAAATAGCAGACAAGAACATGTACGAGCATAAATCAGAGAAGGACATATTGATATAGATGGGTATAAAATCATAAGAATAACTATGAAAGTGAGCAGCTTATTAGTATGGGATATGAGCTTGTAACAAATTATAGAGAAGATCAAAACTTAAGAGCTAGCTTTAATGCCTTGGCAAAAGAGACCTTTGGTATTAATTTCGATAAATGGTATGAACTTGGTTTATGGACAGATGTCTATAAGCCCTATTCCTTGGTATTGGATGGTCATATTATAGCTAATGTGTCGGTCAATGAACTGAAGTTTAGTATTGGTGGGCAGAGTTACTCAGCACTTCAGATAGGTACAGTTATGACCAAGATGGCCAATAGGGGACAGGGACTCGGCAAACGATTAATGAATTATGTACTTGATCTATACAAGGGGTACGACATTATATATTTGTTTTCTAATAAAGATGCAATAGGGTTTTATGAGCAGTTTGAATTTCAAGTATATGAGCAGAGTGCATATGTTTTGAAAAAGGCATATGTACCGAGAAGTTGTGTTACAACACATCTATCCATAGATAATCCAGTACATCGTGATATGATTGTATCTTACTCAGACCAAAGGTATCCAAATGAACTATTTGAAGTTAGAAAGGCAAGTGGCATCACGGCATTTTACGCTACCAACGTATTTCCTGACAACCTATATTATATAGAACTGATAGATGCCATAATTATTGCCAGTACGGAAGATGGTGTTTTATACTTACATGATTTGATAGCTAGAACCAAAGTGGATATGGATGAAGTCATACCATTACTGATCAATCAGCCAGTCAAAGAAGTCAGATTCGCTTACACCCCAGACTTCAGGGATGATAAGCTTGTTAAAGTGCCATATGTGGACGAGGATTCCACGTTTTTTATTAAAACAAAAAAGGATATCATTCTGAATGAACGATACCCCATAACGGCCATGGCATAACTTTTACTTGTCAACTTCAATGATTTCGATTTCCAAATAGTCATAATTAATTGTTTCTATAAAATGGTCTTCTTTGAAGGCCGTTTTACTATATCTAAGGATATCCAGCTGATGATCCTGCAACCATATGGGTATCTGAATATCAAAGTGTTGGCATATATCAGCTACTGCAACTTTTAGTTTCTCAGCTTCATCCATTGAAGGCTCATCTATAGCAGAAACATAACTTTCTTTAATTTCATTTTTCGTGATGATTTTTCCCCATAATCTGTACATGTGAGTATCTCCTATTTCAATAACTTCTTATAATCTGTTATATTCCTGTAAACCATTGTATTTAGCGGTTCTTTGAGTATATAGGAAACAAATGTAAAAGTAAAGAAATGTTACGCAGTGTTAAAAAGTACTAAATGTTTCTAAAAAATGGTGTACAAATAGCAAAAGCATTATGATCTACAGATTATGATATATATTATATTGCGTGTATGTGCCATCCAGGAATGATAAAATGAGTGGAGAGAACTACTAAATAGGGGTAGGTGCTTTAAATCCAATAACTTCGCCTGTAAGTTCCACAACAATTATGTAGTTGTCGTGGAACTTTTTTATTATTGTATGTTATAACTCTTATAATTAGGATTATAAGAGTTGAACCTATCATAAGTAAGGCGGTTTGTAAAAATCGACATGAAAATGTTTAAAGGATAATTATACCAGCATACATTTGTAACAGTGAGTATTATTGAAATCATACAATAATAGTATGACTTAAAGCATGAACTAAGAATAGAAAATACATAATTTAGGTTTTAGTTGCAGACTTTAAATGGTATAATCTGTATTAAGTAAAAGTATTATACAAAGGGAGTATATTATGGATTATAACAGGGATTCCTATACCAGTGAATATATATATGATTATAAGTTTTTATCTAGATTCAACATACTACTTCTAGTATTTCATATGTTGTTTTTGTTCTTGTTCTTTTATGCGGAATATTATATTCTTGCAATAGTTAATGTGTTTAGTGTGACTTACTATATATTCTTTTTAAGATATACCAAAAATAATCTAAAAGTTTATGCAAGATTTACTTTTATTGAAGTGATTATCCATGCAACAGCGGTTGTGTTGTTAATGGGGTGGGGATATGGGTTTCAGAATTATTTCTTTGCCTTAGTGCCAATATTCTATTTTATATCTCACTTTGGCGATGGACATAAGGAAGATAGTAAGACCTCGTTTTATAATAGCGTCCTTATAGGTGTGCTTTTGATTATTCTTAAGGGGATAACCTATTATGTAGAGCCACTATATATTTTGAAAAATGATTGGGTTAGATTTCTGATTTCCCAGATGAACATAGTGATAGCAGTTGCTTTTATCATATATTTTGTAAAAGAATATCAAATGGTTGTTCAAACAAATGAAAAAATTATAAGGGATATTGCCCAGACAGATCAGTTGACTAGAGTTTATAATCGATACTATATGACAAAAATCATAAACAAATCATTGTCAGAGGATAGTATCATGA
>JAQICP010000406.1 GCA_027858555.1 Vallitaleaceae bacterium | reverse complement strand
ATCTTAACCCTTGGAAGGTTCACTAATAATTGGTTAAACGCAGATATCGAATAGCCTTTCTCTATAACCTTAATAAAAACTTGGTTTCTTTCCTCTATAAGTTCAAAAGCCTTATTTGCAAAAATCTTATTTTCAAACATAACCAGCCTCCTATTTAACAAAATATCATGACACTATTATAATATAAATACACGACAAAAACAAGAAAATGCACAAAATATTCTGACATTTTAATCGAAATTTTAAAATTTTTTTAAAAACTATACAGCTATTAACTTTTGTATAAACCATCCGCTATAGATATTAGGATAGTTTACCTTTTTAGATTTTGGAGGCGATATTATGAAGATAGCAACTATGGCTTTTTCTAGCATAGGCACCGTAACAACTGAGGATGGCAAAAAGATTACTTTTGATATTACCAGTTCAGGCAATCCTACTCAAATGAGTTTTGTTAAATCAGGTAGTGGGTTTCTCTCCATTGATAAGAACCAAGATGGCATCATCAACGATGGTACCGAATTGTTTGGACCGGCAACAGGTAATGGTTTTTTAGAGTTAGCAGCATTTGATGACGATGAAAACGGAGAAGCAGGAACAATCCAACATATAGATCTGGTGATATAAGATAAGTTGTTTAGATTGGGAATCCCCTTGTTTTGATAAGAACTTTCCTATTGCACGAAAAAAGTAGACACGCTTATTTATTCGTGTCTACTTTAAGTTTATGGATCCAACGTACAACAAAGTAATATCTCTTTTATTACCCAATATCATCGTACTATCCATTATTGTCCCAAATCATCCGCTTCTTCCGATTGATTAATATCATGTGTACCACCTGATTTTACAATTTGGTTTCTGCCATTGTCCTTGGCTGCATATAGATTCTGATCAGCTAGATTCAATATATCGATAGCTTTAAGTGATGTGGGCATCATTTCAAAATGTATACCGATGCTAACCGTCACATTCAGATCCAATTCCTCACTAATCATATATGTTATTCTACTATGAATTCTTTCTGCAATCTTATAAGCTAACAGTTCTTCAACTCTAGGCAATATGACCATGAATTCTTCACCGCCATATCGTCCAACAATACCCGAATAGTTATTGAGTACGTCTTCTATGGTTCTTGCGCACACCTTAATGACATCGTCACCCACTGAGTGACCATAAGTGTCATTTACATTTTTGAAGTGGTCGATATCAATCATCATGACAGATATCTGTTTAATTCGTCGGTTCTTTAAATACAACTCTAATGCTTGTGTAATAAACTGATGGTTTAAGAGTTCAGTCATACCATCAAATTTAGACTTCTTAGCTTCTACTGCCAGCTTATTTCTTTTAGCTGTACTATTCTTAATACCGTAGAACAAGACGCCCCCTATAAAAAGAACCATAAATACATTAAATAAGATTACTTTGAAATAAGATTTGAATGTTTCTATTTTCACCACATATATAATATTCCAATCTGCTTTTTTCAGATCCGCGATGTATACATGGAAACTGCCTTCTGTTCTGATCTCCAAAGCTTGCGGAAACTGATTGAAGAAATACTCAAAATCATAATTATCCGAAAAAACCGTTTGAATGTTACCCAATTTAGTTACATCATCTCTATTAGTGAATACAATCTGCCCGTCTCCATTAATCACATAAGCATCTATTGCGTGGCTTATGTCACCAATCATCTTACTGAATTGATCATCCTGTACATGTCCAACCAGAAGACCCGTAATGCGATTATCTACAACGATCGGATATGATTTATTAAGCGTCACTACCTGTGACTGGGTATTGATTGTTGTTTGATCCCACCCATCATCGATTGCCTGTTTGAGCTTATCTTCTGATAAGTTGTACATCTGGCTAATAAGTTCCTTAACACTTTCAAAAACCCCATAATAAGCAATCACATCTAAGTCATTATCAGAATCACCACCCTGATATGGATACTGTACAAGGTAATTATCAACTGAGTAATAGATACTTGGATATGCCATATTATCTTGATTGAATAACACTTGATTAATCTTAAAGAAATTCTCCAGCTTATTAATCTGCAACAACTGGGCTTCGCCAGTGTCTTCTTTTCGTCCTTTTAATACCACTGTACCATTCGCATTTGGATCGCCTCCAAACGTGTTGTCTGTAATGGAGACTCTATCTTCATCAGAATAGATCAATTGATCTGTTATACTGGTATCTACCATATCGTCAGAATTAAAAACACTTTGTAATGTTTGTGCTTGATAGGTTAAGCTAGTCTCAAACAGACTCATCCCTTGATTCATTTCATTAGTGGCCGTTAACAGCTGTCTAGAATATGTAATATCCTGCTTACTGGCATCGTAAGTATATGACTCCGTAAAATACAGATTGACTACTACCAATATCATAATTGACAACACCATAAATCCGCCTAAACTAACCTTAATAACTTTCTCATATCCTAATGATTTCATTTGATACTCCTATCTTTATTAGATTCATGTCAAAAACCTATCGCCATCCTGAAATAAGTTCAATTGCGCATTCCCATAGTACTTTTCATAACTGATTTGCTCAGTCGATATGCCAAGTTCTCTGCATCTCGTATTAAAATAGCCTTTCATCTTCTTATAATTGACACATCCAGCACTATAATAATCTTTGAAACGTTCTTTATATTTTGTAGATAAATGTTTGAATTGTTCAACTTTGTCCAGTTGCTCATAATAATAATCTCGCTGTTGATCTCTTAAGGTAACCCCAAAAGAGGAATATATATATCGGGCCTTGCATTTAACTGCTGCGTCTATGATGGCATCTAGATGTTCTTTTGTTTCCATAATGAACGGCAGTTGGGGCATCATTAGAATCCCTACATGGACACCAATTTCAGCTAAAATCCCTATAGCTTGCAATCTTTCAGAAGGTAGAGGCGCCCCTGGTTCTATAATCCGGGCCAACTCATCATCCACAGTGGTTATGGTTACGCTAACAGAAGCATATCTTTTGGCTATCTTTTCTAAAATCAATATATCTCTTAATATGTTATTGCTTTTTGTGGCAATATGCACTCTGAATCGATACTTATCTATCAGTTCTAGAGATTGCTTCATTAACTCGTATTCCAATTCAACGGGCATGTACGGGTCACTCATAGCTCCTGTGCCAATTGTCCCTATTTTCCTTTTGCGTCTGAGTGCCTCATCTAATAACTTAACGGCATTAGTTTTAACAATAATATCTTTAAAGTTCTCAATCTGATAACACGCACTCCTAGAATCGCAGTATATGCATTGATGCTGACAACCACGGTAGAGATTCATATTATAATTAACACCAAACCACTGGGAGGGGTGTTTGCAATAACTCAGAATAGATTTCGCTTCAATTTCTTTAATCATAATAACTCCTGTATAGCAATAATTATATCATAGAAGAAGAAAAGATAGTTCTGTTTTTTTCGTACGCTTATATAAACTAAGGTGATGATTCTTTCGAATCACCACCTTTTATTTTTTCTCTATTATTTGTCTCCATTATTGACCGCTATTGTTTATATGCTAATTGTATGGGGTCTACCCCAACAAGTAACTAGTATCTAACTTGCATCTAAGGCATTGTAATTCTTTTAACATTAGAAGTAAGTTTCGTACCATCTTTATATACAACTGTTATAGCTACATAATATGACTGTCCAGATGTTATGGAACCAACGTCTCCACCTGAATAAGACTTGCCAACTTCAAGCTCATAGCTTGTTGTATTTTGATATGTCACATAGCCATTATCTGGATATGATGGTGTTGCATCGCTTTTTGATAAAACCACTTTATAGTAATTAATCTCACCAGCTACAGCTGTCCAGTTTAACAGAACATCATTACTTCTTGTTGTTGCAGAGAGTGTAGGTGCTGTGTGGTTAATAACTGGATTCTCAACTTCAGCTACGCCAGGCATGGTAATCCTTGCTACATTACTAGATACCTTGGTACCATCTTTATAAACTACCGTAATTGCTACATAATAGGTTTTACCAGCTTGAACAGAACTTAAGTCGCCGCCGTTATAGTAATCACCTACTTCAACTGTGTAAGAATTACCGTATAAAACAGCTGCGTATCCATCTGTTGGGTACATAGGATTCGCTTCATCTTCTGACATGACCACTTTGTAATAATTAATCTCACCTTCTACTTCTGTCCATTGAAGGTCAACTTTACCATTATCAATCGCATAAGTCATTGTTACATCTTCATCATGAGACTGGCTACTGCCAGGGATTGTCACTATTTCTACATTACCAGTGATAGTTGAACCGTCATTATATAATGCTGTTATGGCCACATAATAGGTCGTACCAGCTACTACTTTATTAGTCTCACCATTGTGCCAATCCTGTCCAGCTCTTAGACTGTATGACAGATTGTTAGTGTAAGTGATATAGCCTTGGTCTGGATAAGAAGGTGAACTATTATCTTCAGATATGACTACTTTATAACCACTAAGGTTATCTACATTACCTGGTGTCCATTCCAACTTCACATAATCGGTTAACTCCTCAAGACTTAGTACTGGAGCTTCACCATTTTCAAAAGTCATTTTTTCTTCATCAAACGTTACTTTTTCTCCTTCAATCATTCTAGCTAACAAGGTTGCTGCATCGCCACGAATGACATCGGATTGCGGATTAAACTGACCTGATCCATTCCCTATCATAATACCTTCATTAATTGCAGCTGCCACATAAGATCTCAGTTTAGGTGAAATCAGATCTGCATCTGTATAATTATCTAAAACACTCATATCTGTACTTTGTACGTCTATGCCAAGTCCCTTGACAATAGCTACAGCCATATCTTCACGGGCAGCATCTTCGTCAGGCTTAAAATAATACCCATAGGCAGTATTCCAGAATGTCATGTAATATTTTGCTGTCTCAACATAAGTGTATTCCCAATCTGCTTTTACAACATCTTTAAAAGTTGGGGTAGATGGATTATTCAATGATAACCCAAGTGTTAGTACCATCATCTTAGCAAATTCGCTTTTGCTTACTGAATCATAAGGACCGAATGTGCCATCGCCGTAACCATCGATAATACCAAGTTCTGACATCAACTTAATGTAATTATAAGCATAGTGGGTAGACGGTACGTCAGAAAAGTGATTGCTTTCGTTATCTTCTGATGTATCCTGATTTGCTAGAACTGAAAGTGAACTCATTGCCATTATTATTACAAGTAACATGACAAAGAAATGTTTCGTATGTTTCATGATATGACCTCCTTATAAATACGCCCCGTAGTTAATTGTTTCACGCCTTATAATGGATGTCGGCCATTAATAGAAAGTACTTATGTACCACTTATTAATAGCCAAAATATTCCGTCGTATAAAATAGCGCAATCAGATGATTATAGGTTGCATCTCGAATCAACATCTCAGTGACCTCTAGATAATTATCATCTAGCGCTAATCCAAACAAATCACCCTCGTATACTAGATTTGTTTGAATGCTACTATTAATATTATACAATTTTCCGGCTTGGTTTATATATAGGAGATTGTAACCACAAACCCTGAAATCATAGGCATTATCAACGATTTTTAACTTATTCGTCCCGCCAATCGCTTGTTTGTATAATATTTGGTCCGAATGTATATAATAT
>JAQICP010000291.1 GCA_027858555.1 Vallitaleaceae bacterium | reverse complement strand
TTTACATTTCTCAATGAAATTAATCATCAAGGCATTGCAGGAAGCTTATCATGGATACTAATTATAGGCTACATTTTAACGATTTCAGTTTATGCATTTACATTCGGACATTATGTAGCCCATGTTTTTAACTTTGGCAGTTGGTTTCCACGGGTTCTAGCATTCTCAATAATTGCCATATTGGCTTTGGTGAACCTAAGAGGTGTAAACGATTCCTCCAAAGTAGAGATATTCACAGTATGGGGTAAACTTTTTATTTTATTAGGACTATCAATAGTCGGCATCATTCATTGGAGTCCTGAACAATTGACACAGGGAATTGAACCTAAAAGTTGGGATGCAGCAATAATCGGAGCTGCAACCATATTCATAGCTTTTGAGGGATTTCAATTGTTGTCCTATGATTACAAAGATATTAAAAATCCTGAAAAAACATTACCAAAGGCTACAATTTCAGCAGTTTTTGCAGTGATTTTTATCTATATATTAGTGGCACTCGGTGCTACCATGTTGGTAGGAGCAGAAACATTGATTCAAGAAAAAGAAGTTGCCTTATCAATCGCAGGAAAGCAAGCTTTTGGCATAACGGGTTTAATCTTAGTTACTATTGCCGCCGCTTTTTCAACTGGTTCCGCCATTAATGCTACATTGTTTTCAACGGGCAGATTGATGGAAACAGTGGCTAAAAAGAAAGATTTACCTGATATTTTTATTAAAGAGAACAAGGCAAGGATACCTTATTACGCCATTTTAATTATTGCAGGATTTGCAGCAATACTGGCAACTATTGGGTCCTTAAGTACATTAGTAGATGCAGCAAGCTTAATTTTTTTAATCACGTTCGCTATCGTGAATTATATTAGCTTTCAACAAAAAATGAAGTATAAATGGTTATCACTTATTGGCGCTATCGCTTGTTTCGCAGCAATCTTGCTTTCTTCTTATAACCAATTCCAGAAGAATCCCATACTTTTATTGATCATAGTGGTATTAATAGCGTTGGCACTAATTGGACGACCATATATCCTGAAAAAGATGAATGGCTAATATTTAAGTAGAGTTGGGTAGTTCACCGCATCCATAGCAGCAACCGTTAGTTGGAATATATCATTAGTGAAATATATATTGTACAAGGAGAATTATTATGGGCATTATATTAGAGAATACCATTCCGTTAGGAAGAAGAAAAGAAGAATATATCGCCATGTTTAATATTCAGCAAGAAGAATTAACATATAGCATATTAGATTGTGGTGGCGGTCCATCTAGTTTTAATAGAGAGATGACCAAAGATAAGGGTAATGTTGTATCAATAGACATAATATATCAATTTAAAGACACAGAAATACAAAATCGAATTGATGAAACATTTGAAGATATGATGAAACAAGCACAAGACAATAAGGATAAATTTGTATGGAATCATATCGCATCTACAACCGAATTAAGAAATCTTAGAAAAACAGCCATGACCATGTTTATAGAAGACTACCAAAGTGGATTAAAAGAGGGTAGGTATATATATGCTCAACTGCCTACATTGCCTTTTAGGGATAATGAATTTGATTTGGCTTTATGTTCACATTTGATGTTTTTATATTCTGATATACTGTCATATGAGTTTCATTTTGAGTCAATTAGTGAAATGTTAAGAGTTGCCAGTGAGATTAGAATATTTCCAATTGTGGATTTGAATTGCAATCAATCAGCCTATGTTGAAGATATTATGGCAAGTTTTAAGGCTAAAGGATACGAGGTAACTATTGAAGCGTGCGGATATGAATTTCAAAAAGGTGCTAATAAGTTGATGAGGATAAAGAAACATTAAAGATCAGCCCTGGGATGGTATAGTAATGGCCATATTAAAGGAGGAAAGTCATGTCTGATTTTTTACAGGAATGGTTTCAAGGATTTGAAAAAGGTATAGATGGTTTGAAACAAGAAGAGAAGGAAAAATTCTTCCACAACTGTGGACGCAAATGTGCAGACACGGGCATAATCAAAGTATATGAAAAGCTATTTATAGATTCAGGAAAAGTGTTAGATACATTTTTTTCAAAACTAAGTGAGCTAGAGAGTGTATCTGGAAATATTGTCAAACCTGGTGAGCACTATGAGATAGCATTTCTCCATTGCCTTTGTGATTTACATACCCTTGGATATGTTCATTCAGACTATATATGTGAATGTTCCAGGCAGAGCATTATATATGTTATGAAATCACTAGTACCGGATATGGACATGAAAGTTGATAAGTTGACTACCATCTTAGGTGGCGACGTAGAATGCCGTTTTTCAATTAAAATAGGCTGATTTTGGCAGTTCGCAAGCTCACGTACATGAGCAGGTCATATAAGTGCCTCGAGTTGGGACTAACTGAGCTTAGATGAAATCACGAACCAGATATATGGTGATTAATATATGAGAGGATATGAAAAATGTCTGAGTATTATTGGGATAATAAAATTGAATATTTAAAAAATACGCGGTGGTTGTATTACA
>JAQICP010000247.1 GCA_027858555.1 Vallitaleaceae bacterium | reverse complement strand
CGGTTTTGCCAATAATGTTGATTGGTGTCACAGCTTATTATGCGTTTAGTGGTATGAGGAAGATTTTTGGGAAGAAAGCAGCAGGACTGGCAGTTAGTTCAGCGGTTGCAGGTGTCATTGGCAGCTTGACTAATACAGCTTTGGTGTTGGGTATGTTATATATCGTGTATGCCCAGGAGATCATTAAGCGAATTGATTTAGCGGATAAACTAGCGGTAAAAACAGTTATATGGAGTGTTGTTACAACAAATGGTATTATTGAGGCAATTATCTCAGCAATTGCAACAACTGCAATTATTGGTGCCTATTATGCAGTATACCGTAATGAAATCAATTCATCAGCAGTCAGTAAATAAGTACAGTAGAAGATGGAATCATGCGTTAAGATTTCAGATATGATTATACAGGGCTGGGTTAGGATTAACTAATTCAGCTTTTTTTCTCAATAAAGACGTAGAAGCTACGGACACAAGACAAGGGGGTAACTTATGTTATTAGTA
Source organism: Vallitaleaceae bacterium (assembly GCA_027858555.1). Lineage (GTDB taxonomy): Bacteria > Bacillota > Clostridia > Lachnospirales > Vallitaleaceae > JAQICP01. The sequence continues at coordinate 4,953 of JAQICP010000247.1, read as the reverse complement.
GTAGATATTGGTAATACAAACATTACACTTGGTGTATATGAAGGTGACGATCTTATTGGTAATTTCAGAATGACAACAAAAACACCTAGAACCTCTGATGAATATGGGGTATTTATAGATGCACTACTAGTATCGAAAGGTATTAGTGTTAAAGCGGTGACTGGTGTAATTATTTCGACGGTTGTGCCTAATATCATGCACTCGTTTGTTAACGGTATTAGAAAGTACATTAACTTAGAACCAGTTACAGTAGGACCAGGCATCAAGACAGGTATTGATATTAGAACAGAGTCGCCTAAGGAAGTTGGCGCTGATAGAATCATTGATTTGGCTGGGGCTTTTTATTTTTATGGTGGTCCGGCAATGGTAGTGGATTTTGGGACGGCGACTACGTTCGATGTGGTGACAGAAAAAGGGACATTTGAGGTAGGGATTACAACACCAGGTATTAGAATCGCAGCCAATGCACTTTGGAACATGGCGGCTCAACTACCTGAAATCGAGATAAAAAAACCTGATAGTATCTTAGCAAAAAATACCATCACCAGCATGCAAGCAGGTCTGGTATATGGCTACATCGGTCAGGTGGAGTATATCGTTAATAAAGTGAAAAAAGAATTAGGTTATGATATGAAAGTGATTGCTACTGGAGGACTAGGTAGAATCATATTTGATGAAACGGATGTCCTTGACATCTACGACAGAGACTTATCATTCAAAGGGCTGAAATACATCTATGAGCGAAATAATAAACAATAAGCACAGTAACCATATTGGGGACGGACTTCATATTGGCGCCCTAAAACTAACTGGCAACATATTACTTGCCCCAATGGCAGGTGTTACCGACCTGCCCTTTCGTAAGATATGTAAAGAACAAGGTTGCGCCTTGAGTTATACTGAAATGATCAGTGCCAAAGCCATATTTTACAATAATAAAAAAACGGAGCAACTCCTTGAATCAGATGAAGTCGAAGGTCAAGTTGGTGTTCAGTTATTTGGTGCTGACCCCAAGATGATAGCTAGTATGGCTAAAAAAATTGATAGACCGGACATCGTCACATATGATGTGAATATGGGATGCCCTGTGCCGAAAGTTGTGAACAATAACGAAGGTTCTGCGCTGATGAAAACGCCGTTACTAATTGGAGAAATAGTGGCCAGGTTAGTGGAAGCAACAGATAAACCTGTCACAATCAAGATTCGAAAGGGTTTTGATAAAGAGCTTGTCAATGCAGTCGAGGTTGCTTTGATTGCCGAGAAGAACGGTGCGGCAGCAATCACTGTTCATGGCAGAACCAGAGATCAATATTATAGTGGTAAAGCAGATTGGGATATAATTAAAGCGGTAAAAGAAGCAGTCAATATTCCAATCATTGGTAATGGTGATGTTTTTACAGGGATGGATGCAAAAGCCATGTTCGAACATACTGGATGCGATGGCATTATGATAGGTAGAGGTTGTCAAGGAAATCCATGGATTTTCAATGCAATTAATACCTATCTAGAAACAGGACAGGTTCTTAAACGACCAAATACTGAGGCAATCATCGCTATGATTCTTAGACAATCAGAAGAGCTTACAGCTCTAAAGGGTGAGTATGTGGCCATAAGAGAGATGCGAAAACATGTTGCTTGGTACACAAAGGGATTAGCCCATGGCATCAAGATGCGTATTGCTGTCAACAGTATAGAAGACATGCTATCACTTAAAAAGGCACTTATTGATATACTTTTTGAGGCATATGAATAGAAGTAAAGGGTGAAAAGTATTCGAAATAGGGGGTCATTGTACCTAAGTGACTAGTTATATGGCCTTATTATAAGGCATTTACCTTGACATCCTGTATAGAGTAAGTTATAATAGCATGAATCATTGTAGGCACTTGTGCCTACATTTTAATTTATTAAAGGAAAGGGTGAGCTTGATGCCGGACAAGAAAGTTGTACTGACTTATCACGGACTACAAGAACTTGAAGAAGAGCTAACTAATTTAAAACTTGTTAGAAGAAAAGATGTTGCAATGAAGATTAAGGAAGCTAGAGAACAAGGAGACTTATCTGAAAATGCAGAGTATGATGCAGCAAAAGATGAACAAGGTGAAATTGAATCAAGAATTGTTGAAATCGAAAAGTTACTGAAAAAAGTTGAAGTAATCGATGAAGATGAGGTTGATTTAGGCACCATTGGTGTAGGGTGTAAAGTTAGATTGTTTGATTATGATTATGATGAAGAAATTGATTATGCAATTGTAGGTTCTACAGAAGCTGATCCACTGCATTTTAAACTATCTAATGAATCTCCTGTAGGAAGCAGATTGATAGGTCAATTAGTTGGAGATATTATCGAAGTGGATACGCCAGCTGGACTAATGAAATTCAAGGTACTAGAAATACATAGATAGAGGGAGTGTTATAAGTGGTAAATACCGAAAACCCAGAGACGCAAGAAATTAACGAAGAAGATATTAACGAACTGCTAAAAATCAGACGAGCAAAGCTCAGCGAGCTCCAAGATGCAAAGAAGGACCCGTTTCTTATTACCAAGTATGATGTAACACATCATAGTCAAGCTATTCTTGATAATTTTGATGAATTACAAGGTAAGATGGTTTCGATTGCAGGGCGTATAATGACCAAGCGAATTATGGGAAAAGCATCCTTCTGCCATATACAAGACAAACAAGGTCAGATTCAGTCTTATGTAAGACAAGATGCATTAGGTGATGAAGCTTATGAATTATTTAAGCACTATGATTTAGGTGATATTATTGGTGTGAGTGGTGAAGTATTTGCAACAAAAAAAGGCGAGATTTCTGTGAAAGCGAAAGAAGTCGTGTTGCTTTCAAAAAGTTTGCAGATACTACCAGAAAATTATCATGGACTTAAAGATACCGACATTAGGTATAGACAGAGATATCTGGATCTTATTGTTAATCCAGAAGTCAAAGATGCGTTTTTAAAACGTTCAAAGATTATTAAATCAATTAGGAATTATCTGGACCAAGCAGATTTTCTTGAAGTGGAAACACCTATACTAAATACCATAACAGGTGGTGCTACGGCTAGACCGTTCGAGACGTTTCATAATGCTTTAGATATGCCTATGTTCCTTAGAATATCCCTTGAATTACATCTAAAACGCCTAATTGTTGGTGGATTAGATAAGGTTTATGAGATGGGACGTGTGTTTAGAAATGAAGGGTTATCAGTAAGACATAATCCAGAGTTCACACTACTTGAGTTATACCAAGCTTACACAGATTATTATGGTATGATGGAATTGACGGAGAATCTAATCAAATATGTTGCTAAAGAAGTACTTGGTGATACCATTGTGAGTTACGATGGTGTTGCTATCGACTTAGGTAAGCCTTTTGAAAGATTAACTATGATCGATGCAGTTAAGAAATACGCCAATGTTGATTTTAGAGAAGTAAAAGACGAAGAAGCCGCTAAAGCCTTGGCGAAAGAACATCATGTTCATTTTGAAAAGTATCATAAAAAGGGTGACATATTGAATCTTTTCTTTGAACAGTTTGTTGAGGAACACTTAATTCAACCTACTTTTATTATGGATCATCCAGTAGAAATCTCACCGCTTGCGAAGAGAAAACCACTTGATCCTGAGTATACAGAACGATTTGAATTATTTATAACCAATAGAGAATTTGCCAATGCATTTTCAGAGCTAAATGATCCGATTGATCAGAGAGGCCGATTTGAAGCACTAGAAGTCCTTCGAGCAGCTGGTGATGATGAAGCGAGTCCGATGGATGAAGATTTCCTTTTAGCCCTCGAGTACGGTATGCCACCTACTGGTGGATTAGGCATCGGAATTGATCGTTTGGTTATGCTACTGACGGATTCATACTCGATAAGAGATGTTCTGCTATTTCCAACAATGAAGAACAAGGCGGACTAACCCTTGATTTTACTGGGTTTGTGGATATGAAAAGACAAAACTTACCACCAACTTACCACCAAAATTTGGAAAGTTCAAATCAAATATTAAAACAGCAGAAGAGATTCTGCTGTTTTTTAGTGCTTTTCAGGGGTTTAATTCACTATTGAAATTTGGTGGTAAGTTAGTAGTAAATCATTTTTAGCGTACACTTAATCATATAATAAAAAAAGATCACAATAGTGGTCTTAAGTGGAGTCTTGGGATTCGAACCCTGACACTCTATCCAAATTTATTTATTACAGTCAAATCACAGACTACTGGAGACTCCATGAGTGCCTAATACCACCATAGTTACTACTGCTGAAATACCTGTCATAAGTCTACCTCCGTTAATTGTGAGTTTCTTGATTAGCTTGTTAGGAGTTTCCCTCGAGATTTCCAAATCAATAGCTGCGATTAATCCGGCAAAGCCAGTATAACAAATAAGACCTGGTGAATTAATAGGTTAATTATATAGTATAACTGAAGCTTTTTCAAATAGGGTATATTAAGAGCGGTTATACGTGTAGATATGTTAATAGATACACTCCATGTAGAGACAGTAGTACGACTACGTCGTGTAAACCCTTGATTTTATTGGGTTTTAAGCTGTTTTGTGACTATTATTCATATGATAAAAATGGCGATAATTACGTTGAAAAGAGCTTGAAAAAGTTCATAAATGTGCGATTTGCGATATAACCATGTATCGGTGAACACGTCACTTAAAAGTGAATATTTATAGTAGAATAGACATTTTCTGAATCAATGTGTTTTAGAAAGTGTCTATTTTGCTATTAATAGTTTAGAGATATCGTGCAAGCCACCTGTGGTGAAAGAGTGGGAGTAGTTGATTCTTTATTATAAATGACATATGATATTATTTCATTGCATCTGGTAGCATCTCATATCTCTATTATCACTCTAATATGGAGTCAAAATGGAGTCAAAGACTATTCCAACACCTCGCAAAGCCTTATAAACAAAGGGTTTCAGCGATGACCTTC
>JAQICP010000155.1 GCA_027858555.1 Vallitaleaceae bacterium | reverse complement strand
GACCAAGGAGATATATGAAACTCAGTTATTGATAATACAAAAATTAGGAATTGCCACCGAATATAAAGATAATGATACTGGGTTTCATATCGCAAGAATGAGCAATTATTGTAAATTATTAGCAATTACTTGCGAGCTGCTTGATGAAGAAGTTGAGTCAATCTATAATGCCTCTCCTATGCATGATATTGGAAAGATTGGTATAAGTGATAGTGTGTTGTTAAACCTGGTAAATTAACAGGCGAAGAGTATAAACTAATGCAAACTCATTCTGAAATAGGCAAGAAAATCATTGGCGAGCATTCTTCGCCATTATTAAAAACGGCATTAATAGTAGCTTATGAACATCATGAGCGATGGGATGGAAAAGTATACCCTTGTGGCATTGCAGATGAAGCAATCCATCTATATGGGAGAATTGCAGCAGTTGCTGATGTTTTTGATGTACTTACTAGCAAGAGAGGCTACAAGGATGCGTGGACTTTTGATGAAGCTTATAGCTATATATTAGCTGAAAGTGGAAAATATTTTGATCCAAGGGTTGTGAATGCATTCATCCAATGCGTGCCACAGATACAAGAAATTATGAATCTATATTCAGATGATAAAACCATTAAAAGTAGCTAAGGTTAAAGGAGGAGAAAATAATGACAGATAGAAAAGTACGTATATTAATTACAGATGATCAGCCTAGTAATATTGAGATCTTAATAGAATTACTGAGAGAAACTTATTCAATCCAGATAGCAACTTCGGGTCAAAAAGCAATTGATATTATCAATGGAGATAAGCAACCGGATTTAATATTATTAGATGTTATGATGCCTGTAATGGATGGACATGAGGTCCTAAAAAGAATTAAATCTGAAGAAAAAACAAAAGACATTCCTGTGATTTTCATTACAGCAAGTGAATCAGAAGAATTAGAAGAAGCAGCGCTTGCATATGGTGCTGTTGATTATATTATTAAACCGTTTAATCCAAAAATAGTTAAACAACGTATTAAAAACCAGCTAGAACTAAAGAAATATCACGAGATAATTTCAGCCGAGTTAGAAGTCAAGAATAGTGAATTATATGAGCAAAATATACAATTAAAGAATTATCAAACTGTATTTTCGAATCTTCAAGAGGGTTTACTAGTAACAGATAAGGACAAGAGTATTATATGGGTTAACGAAAGCTTGAATGATATGATGGGATATTCATATGATGAAATGATGGGGCAGAGGTTAGATATAATTAAATCTGGTTATCATAACGAGGCGTTTTATAAAGACATGAACGGTGAGATAGATAGAAATGGATTTTGGAAGGGTCCTATATATGATAGAACTAAAAGTGGGGAGATTATAGGTAATACAGTGAGCATATTTAGAAGTGATTTAGAATCAGGGGATTATTATTTTATAGCAATCTATAGCAGCTAGTGTTTGTCAATTGAAATGAACGCTGTTTTGGAAATACCTTGCAGGGTATAATCATAAGCAAACACACACTTATAATGGTATAAATAGTCGCTAGCTATCTCACATACTTAGTAGGGTAGATGAATGCAAAGCAGGAGAAGGGGAGTAGTACCGGTAATTCTAGTAAATCGAGTGGAGCTGAAAATGATAGCAAGTAAAACTTATGAAATCGCAATGGGACTCTTCTGTACTTCTTTATCCGACAGTAAGTTAACGCAATCTCGACACACTGAAAAATTGTTTGAATCATTAATATATGTTATAATATCTAGGGCTCATATCATGTGAGTCCTTAATAAGTTTAAGGCAGGTATGGTATGGAGACATTTAGATTAAAGCGGTTTGCAAAGATGATTTCAGACGGCAATATTCAAGAAAGTCATGTGGAAAATTATATACAAAACGCCAATGGCTTGTGGCTAAAAAGATTAACAACTGAACTAATTATGCAGTATGTAACCTATCTTGAGATGGGAAAAGATAAATCAGGAAGAATAGCCTTAGTTGAAGAAGAACAGATTACAGACATACACAATAAAATCATTGCTTATATGTCTGATATCAATGATTTTTTTAAGACAGATGAGCAGGTACTAAAGGCGAATCGTAAATGGCTTGTTGATAGTAGGGATTATCTGACAAACTTGATGAAAACTATGACGGCATATGGTGAATATGCAAAACTACTAGAATATATCCTTAACCGATTAGAATCAGATGGTGAAGATATCTGTATGGATGATGAGAAATTCATAGGTCAAGTGATTGCGTATATCTTTAGTGTTCAGGAGACTATGGTCATTAATACAAAAGTAAAAGAAGTCTATTCTCAGATGCCCATTCGCCTAACTAAATCGAAATTCTACAATTTGATTGACATCTCGATTGATAAGATAAAAGGGATTAGTGAAGATAGCCTCGATTCGTACATCAAGTATCTTGGGGAGTCCTTCTCGCCTGAAAAGGTTTCTGGATTTGGAGAAATAATCATATCCATCTATGAGCCTTTAGTATCTATTGCGGAAGGATTAGACAATCCTACCAACCAACAATTGATTCGAAGTAAGCAAAGCGCACTGACAGTTGTATCCGAGCATATTAATGAGAGAATCTCATTTTACATGACCATGTCGGCTATAGTGAATCTATTATTAGGGATCCAGTTGATTAGTTCAGAAGCTGTTTTTAAAACACAAGATGCTTACGTACAGCAGGTCTTGAATGTGCTAGTGCATGTACAGGCAAGACTGGAGCAGACAGATGTGATCGATGACATGATAGATGATTTGTTATATCAATTACTATCTAAACTTGAGGGCGTTATTGAAGATTCTGAGATGACGCTAGGGCAATATGAAGGCATTACGGAGCAATTGAAGCTGATATCCCAAGATATGAATGAGCATGTAGGGGAACAGATTAAAAACCAAGCTATCTGTTACAGACTGACTTCTGGTAGTTATTATGGTGCATTAGAAGAGAATCAAGCCTCCGCACCCGCGGGCAATCGGTACATGGCAATGAAAAAAAACGAGTTAACTAGTCTTATGAAGGATTGCTTCAATGAGGATTCTAAATGGATACAAAGGGCTCGAATTGCCCATTTACTAACGGTTGCTAATATCACTCAGACAAACCCAAAGGAAATATATGAATTTATGTTAGGCAACTTTGCCCCATGCAAGAATCAAACTGAAAAATCACAAAGCCAAAAGCTAATTCGTATCTTGATGAGTGAAGTTTAGTATGGTGAAGAAACAGATAGTGCTAATAAAGGTGTGAAAAGTCGGAGTAAAAGTCGGAGTAAAAGTCGGAGTTAAAATGGTGTTAAAAATGAGAATGTCTATATTGACTGGCATATCTTTTTACTATACTATAGAATTATATTGAAGCGTGGGAAGGTGTTATATTAGGATGGTAGTATCTGTTAATTTTGTATATAGCGATCTGATTAACAAAAAAAAATTAGATAAATATATAAGTCGTTTGAATCGCATGCAGACTGTCAAAGGAATCTATGTAGTCGTTGTTGATCAAAACAGTGATATGCTAATGGCGGTCATGAGTGTCAGCGAATTCTACAGACAGTTAGAAAGAGGCAATCGAAAGACTGTGATTGGACTTGCTGCTAGCAGAGATGATGCGTTTGAGTGTGTTGGCTATATCTGCCAGAATGCTATGAATATATACCAGGGTATTGATAAGGAAATACTATATAAGGAGTATCACATTATATGAAACCATTATATTACGTACTAGGCATTCTGTTTTCCGTAGCATTATTTTTTGTTCTTTTATTTACATCAATCGAAGTTGTTGTCTATAACATGAGTTATTTTGAAAAGCATTATGAAAAACGAGATATCATGAGTGAAACCGATATGTCACTGGAAGACCTTATGGACGTCACCATAAAGATGATGGATTATTTGAAAGATAGAGAAGATAATCTAGATATGGAAGCCATGGTAGATGGTCAGATGGAAGAAGTATTTGGAGAAAGAGAAAAATTGCATATGGTGGATGTAAAAGATTTGTTTTTAAAAGCCATATGGACTCGGAACTTCTCAATCATCTATATTTTGGGCATCGTATTATTAGGTACATTTAAGAATAGAAAGATGTTGGTAACCATACTTGGTAGTGTCAAGTTTGTGTTTGTTGGATTATTGGTACTTGCAGGGGGCGTCGGTTATTTATTCTATACTGATTTCGATAAGTATTTTGTTATATTTCATGAGATATTCTTTGATAATGATTTATGGCAATTGAATCCGAGAACCGATATATTGATTAATATGGTACCTATTGACTTCTTTTTTGAAACAGCGATGTATAGTTTGGCAATCTTTTTTACGGGTTTAATTACTGTAGGAATAGTGAGTGAAGTGATGAAACGCAAGGCAAGTAAGAAGTTAGTATAGCTGTTTTCACAGATGTATATAGCAATGCAATATAAAAGGATATGGTAGGCGGTGACATATGTTAGGGGTTATTGGATTGATCCTTAAAATTATATTATACATTATTCTAGGTATCTTAGGTGTGGTTCTATTGCTACTATCTCTGGTTCTATTTGTTCCACTCAGATATCTGGTTAACGTTAATAAAATGGATGATTTAGAAGTTAGGGGTAAAGTGAGTTGGCTTTTTGGCTTGATCCGCTTTTATTTTGATGTCTTAGAAGGTAACACCTATAAAGTGAAAGTTCTTATTTTTACAGTGAAAAGTTCTGAGAAAGATATTGAAGATGCAGATAAGAAAACTAAGACGGTTAAGAAAACCAAGAAAAGAAAGAAAACTAAGATGACTAAATCTGCCAAGACTGACAGGTCAAAAACAAAGGCATCCATAATTAGTGATTCTAATCGTACGGTTATAAAAGAAGATGCAAAAGAAGATGCAAAAGACAGTATTAATGAAGCTAGGAAAGAAGACGTTGCCAAAAAGGTAATGCATACCGGCAGTAATGCTGATAAGCAGCCGCATAAAGACCCTAAAACAGATTTTGATAATAAGAGCATAAGTAAAAAGCAAATAGATCAAAAAGAAAAAGCCAGTGAAAGCACAAAAGATAAAGATAAAACAAATCAAGGAAGCTTGATAGAGAGCATTAAAAATTCTTATAATAATATAAAATCCATATGGCAGGATGATGCTTACAAGGGTGTTGTGAAATTTGTGCTTGGTAATGTTTTTAAATTGCTTAAATCAATCAAACCAAGAAAAATCAGAGCTGATATAGTTTTCGGAACAGGAGATCCTGCAACAACAGGTTATATAATTGGTGGGATCAGTGTATTCTACGGCATAACGGATGGTCATATAGTGGTAATACCTGATTTTCTTGAAAAAACATTTTCTGGGACAATTATGGTAAAAGGACGTGTATTTTTGTTCGTTTTGTTGTATTATGGGATTAGAACATATCTTGATAAACGTGTAAGAATGGTTATAAAGAAGTTTTCATAATCATTGATAATAGTTATTCATGCTTCAAATATTATTCAAGTAATCGTAAGGTAGCTGAGTTATTAATCTAAACTAGGAATATAATCGAGGAGGTTTTATAATGGAAAGTAATTTTAATAGGAATGTTGAATCATTGTTAAAGGGTATGGAGAATTTCATATCAACTAAAACAGTAGTGGGTGAACCAATTCATATTGACGATACAATCATACTGCCATTAGTTGATGTCAGTTTCGGTGTAGGCGCAGGTGCTTCAGAAGGCAAAGATGCTAATAAAGCATCTGGAAAAGGTGGCGGTGGATTAGGTGCAAAAGTTAGTCCAAGTGCTGTACTAGTCATCAAAGACGGTAAGACAAGATTGGTTAATATTAAGAATCAAGATAGTTTAACTAAAATTATTGATATGGTTCCTGATATCATGGATCGATTCACTTCAAAAAGTAAAAAAGAGAAGGATAGCTCAGTTGTAGCTGAAGAAGAATAAAGCTTGGTAAGAGGTGATATCTGATGAAAAAGAAAATAGCGCCAATTATTATAGTTATCATAATGACATCTTATCTAATTGTATATGCGGTAGCACTTACATTCGGTATGTTGTCAGAGGTACCAGCTTTTGTTAGTCTGATGCTTGGTATTGGTGCGATAATAGTTCTTATTGCTATTATCGGGTTAATATATACTTTAGTGGAACGATTAAAGGAGATTGATAAGGAGGATGACGATGATCTTAGTAAATACTGATTACATTACAGGTAAGGAATTTGAAATGCTTGGTTTAGTTAAGGGGTCAACTATTCAGTCAAGGCATATGGGAAAAGACATTATGGCTGGGTTCAAGACCATGGTAGGAGGCGAACTTGTATCCTATAATGTGATGATGAATGAAGCAAGAGCACTTGCTACTAAAAGAATGGTAGAAGAAGCCACTAGTCTTGGGGCACAGGCAGTTATCAATGTTAGGTATGCATCAAGTGCGATTATGCAAGGTGCTGCGGAAGTTATAGCCTATGGAACTGCTGTCAAATTCACTAATTAGCTACATAGTGGGCATTCAAGACGGAGGCAATTAATTGATAGTCATATTAAATAATGAATTTTTCGGACAAGGGGATGAAGTCCTTGGTAAAAAACTAATGGCTAGAGAATCCCATGTACTCGATGCATTAACTGGTCTTTATGAAAAAGGTGTAGAAATCATTGGATGTGGCACATGCATTGATCATTTCAATCTTGAGGACGAGATTATGGTTGGAAGAACCACTGATATGGTTGAGATAGTAGATATGATTACTAAAGCAGATAAGGTTGTTACTGTATAATAGAACTAACTAAGAAAGTCTATACGTAGGCTTTTTTTATCTTATAGAAAAGAAAAGTGCTCTATATGAACTTATCAGACCAAACAACCTATCCCTATATTGAAAAACATAGAAGGTTAAGGTGTGAACTAAAGGGTCGCTTTGTTTTAGGTAGAATCAAAGATAAGTACTTGGAATAACTGACTATATGAATA
>JAQICP010000099.1 GCA_027858555.1 Vallitaleaceae bacterium | reverse complement strand
CTTTTCCAGATGACGAAATATCAAAACCATTTTGGAAAATTGAAATATTGGAAAAATACGGTTGTACAATAAGCTTTTCGGATGCTTTTTGATATAATGTGCTTTCCTGTGCATGAACTGGTATTACTATCATTGATATCATCAAGGTTAACCCGATTAGTTGTATTAATTTTCTCTTTACCATTTACAATCACCTCCCTTCACTAATAGTAACGTTTGAAGGTAGTAATTTGTTACACTATTTCCGCACATACTATTATTTGTCTATAAGCACAGTGCTTTCTGCCATTTTCACAAACTCTTCTTTATCGATATTGCCCATCAAATAGAAGGCATAATCATCATTATACCAAAATAAAGTGAGCAATCCGTTTTTATCAACAAGAATACCATTACCATCATTTATCTTTATTTCTGTTGTTACTGCGTTTTCAGTATCAATCTGAAAATTATTATTATTTGGTGACTGCGAAAATTGTATTTCGTCCCCTTGTCTATTCTGATAAAAGATGACTCTATTTTCTCCAAATTCTTGAAAACGGATAAGGGTAAAGTCATCTGCAACGTATACGGACAAATAATAATTTTCCCAATCCGAAGGAATAGCAATCTCTTCCTTATCATGTATTTCTTCAACTTGGAAACTTGTATATCGTTGCGTTACATCTGTCACAAGATTAAGAAGCTTGATTCTAAATGCCTCTACACTGAATGTCATCACAGTTAAACCAATACCAAGAACAATGATAATTATGGCTGCCCTGCTAACAATGTGCTTCATATGTGCCTTTCTCTTCTTCCTACGCTCCGTTCGCTTTGATTTTTCAAGATAATCATAAAACCAGCGATCCAGTTGTTTTAGATAATCTATATCTTTAGCCAATTCACTAATTTCATCAAATTCCTTGGCAATATTATCGATATGCTGATAGCCAACATATCGATAAAAGCTTTCCATCAAGTGCTCTTGCTCATTACTTCCATCTTTATGATTCATATGCCTGCTTCCTTCCATTCCCGTTCTCTACTAGGAGTTTCTTCAATGCAGCCTTTGACCTGCTGAGGCGTGCCCTTACATTCCCATGACTAATATTGAGAAGTTCTGCGATTTCCATATCGTTTAACTCTTCATAGTATCTTAGTGTCAGAATCTCTGCATATTCCGGTTTCAATTCTGCCAATCTCTCAGCATAGTATTTGCTATCACTTAAGCGTATGATGATATCTTCAGTAAAATAGCTAGTGTTCATGGGTTGCTCAATAAAATTGTCAAAATTCTTATGAGGATACTTTTTCTTGTGCCGATAGATATCTATTGCCGTACTCTTAATAATAGTAACGATTAAGTTCTTGGTTCTGTTACAGTTGATATCTTCTATTTTTTTAATATAATCTACACATTTTAATATAGCTATTTGCACTGCATCCTGTGCATCATGGGCGTTATTCAAAATGGACATAGCAATGTAATACATCTGCTTGTGATAGCAAATATATATATCTTCTAGTTTATTTTGCATTTTTGTATCTTCTATTATCAGTAAAAATGTTATCATTAATTCTCCTAACTCTTGATATCAATATTTTCTACGACGCATCAAATACAATATAAAAATACGCCTTGTACACATAGCAACAATATCTAGATAAATATTTTTTTTGATTAACAATCCCCAAACTTTATAGGTCATTCACTGCATTTTCAAGCTGAATGGAATATCTTCCTCAGCCAAAACCTAAATTAAGAAAGTTCTTATATCCCTTATTTTTCCATGTATCATAAATATACTATGACTCGTCTGTTGTTCTATTCCACCTCTAAGCTTTAGGAATTATATTCATAGTTAGTCTCCCATTATATAAACTAGGGGGATTTCACCTAACGGTTCGTAGTCACGACGCCAGTGAGCTTACAGGACCCGCTCATGCTTACGATTAGTTGCTAATGCGGGTCCGCCTCGGTTAGTGAACTGAGTGTCCGTGACTACATTGTTAGGCGATGTTGGATACGTAAAACACTAGTAACCCTTAATTTTCGATAATATCAAATTAAAATCATTAAAACATCCGCTTGGATCTAATAATAAATTCTGGTTTCGTTATGTATTCC
>JAQICP010000062.1 GCA_027858555.1 Vallitaleaceae bacterium | reverse complement strand
TGACCATACTGGTAATCTTTGTTGGTGGCCTAGGTTTTGTAACTACTATGAACATCAATGTTATTGAAAGAACAAGAGAAATAGGCATACTAAGGGCACTTGGCATGAAAGACAAGTACCTAAGAAGGATGATTGTTCTTGAAGGCATTATAATTGCTATTATAAGTTGGGTCGTCTCTATTGGTATAGCTATACCACTTAGTAGGTATTTAGGCAGTAGGTTCTTTGATATCTTTTTTGAGGCTAAGATACAGCACAGTATTTCATTATTTGGCATGTTTTTATGGTTAGATGTGGTTGTCTTCTTTAGTGTGATTGCTTCATTAATTTCTGTCCGAAATGCAATGAAGCTTAGTGTGAGAGAAAGCTTGTCATACGAGTAAGATAGAAGAATACTCTATACCTATAATTATAACAATCTATATACCTATGTGTGGTGGCAGAGGTTCATGGGTTGTTTAGGAATATGAAGAAAGGTCTTTATAATGAGCTTATAAAGACCTTTTTAATGTGAAGTTTTGGGATATGAATTAAACAATTCGCATTCAATCTGTGACTTACTTCTTAAAGGTATACAGATTAGAAGGCAAACCATTCGCTACATGATCGATGTAAAAGATATTACCACAATGTGAAAAAACTGAACTTTTAGGTGTATCAACTGAAGCGCTTGAAACGAATAATCGGTCCAACTTGTCACCACCAAATACACAAGAGGTCACATTAAGTGCATCAATCTCGTATTCATCCAATTTTTCTTTTGTCAGAGGATTCCATTTGGAAATGCGATGACCTTTCCAATTAGCTATATATAGCATGCCGCTTTCGTCACTGGTCATACCGTCTGGGAAACTATTTTCACCCGCAAAATTAATCCAAGGGATTTTGTTATTGATAGCCCCGGTAGTAAGATCTAAATCATAGCGATAGACCAGTTGCTTTGGTGAATCGATTATATAATAGTAACCATGCTCAAGGTCCCAGACCATGCCGTTTGGAATATGAATTGGTTGATCTATAATCATAAAATCACCTAAAGGATCTATTCGGTATAAGATACCTGGTTTTTTTTCTGCATCCGTCTTATGCATGGTCCCAACTATGATATGACCAAAAGGGTCACATTTACCTTCATTGAAGCGATAATTGGTCAGGTTTTCTTTGGGGCGTCGAATGAATACTAAGTTATCTGCATAAACAACGTATTTGTATAAACCATCCTCTAAAAGTAGATAAACCTCATCAGGATTGTTTGATAATATCACAGTACCGGGCATTTTTGGTAAAGCTATCTCAGTGGGTTGGTCAGAGTCTTGATCAATAAACGCAAGTAGCATGCCGTCTATGTCTATATAGTATAGTCTATGTATTCTATGATCCCATATTGGACCTTCGCCAAGCTGGTAAGTTTTTTTGATAAAAGGTATTCCTGTCATATGTAATCTCCTTTGTCTAACATATTGAAATTATAGCATAGGTGAATATGATTGAAAAGTGATTGGATGCTCATAATATATATGAGGTTTGGCGTGATAGGATGGGTCTTTATTAAAAAGCAAGCTTTTATGTAAATTCTACTTTATATTCTTGTAAAATGTGTTAAAATGGTTAAGGTAATTAATATAATTTATGGAGGAATATTATGGCAGTAACAACAATTATTGGCGTTTTAGGTGGACTGGGGCTATTCCTCTATGGTATGCAGGTTATGGGAAATGGCCTGGAAAAAGCCGCGGGGAAAAAGCTAGAGAAAATCATAGAAGTACTGACTACCAATCGTGTGGTTGGTGTACTTGTAGGGATTGTCGTTACCGGTGTTATTCAAAGTTCTAGTGCAACAACTGTTATGGTCGTTGGTTTTGTTAATGCAGGTGTCATGAAATTAACACAAGCAGTAGGCGTCATCATGGGTGCCAATGTAGGTACTACGATAACAGGACAATTGGTATCCTTTAGTCTTGAAGTATATGCACCTATTGCAGTGGGTATCGGTGTGTTTTTAATGATGATAGCTAAAGAAGACAAGACCAAGAACTTCGCTCAGATTCTTATAGGGTTTGGTATCCTATTTATTGGTATGGACTTTTTGAAAGATGCCCTTAAACCACTTAGAGAAATTGATGCTTTTTCAGATGCGATGGTAGGACTTAGTCACAATCCGTTTTTGGGTGTCCTAGTTGGATTCTTATTAACCTTCATGTTACAAAGTTCCAGTGCATCTATAGGTATTTTGATAGCACTGGCATCACAAGGCGTGTTGCCACTTGAGGCGGCAGTACCAATCCTTTATGGTGATAATATCGGTACATGTACAACAGCGATGCTATCTTCTATTGGAACTGGTAGAAATGCTCGAAGAGCGGCCATTATTCACTTAGTATTTAATGTGATAGGTACCCTATTATTTATCGTATTCTTAACCAAGCCAATTATGGCATTAGTTCAGAATTGGAATCCAAGTGATATAGGTAGACAGATTGCTAATACACATACAGTATTTAACATAGCTAATGTACTTATTCAATTACCATTTTCATTTATGCTAGTTAAGATTGCAATGTGGATTATTCCAAATAGGGGTGAAGATGAACTAGTTAAAGCCACTAAATTTATCGATAGTCGTATTCTTGAGACACCTTCTATTGCACTTATTTCAGCAATTAAAGAGACCATCAATATGGCTGTAGGTGTTAAAAATTCTTTTGAAAATGCAATGAACGCATTCTTTAATGAAGATTATCCACTCACTAAGAAAACGTTTGAACTTGAAGTGAAGGTTAATACCTTGGAAAAAGAGATAACGGATTATCTGGTGGCATTATCCAATAAACAGATAGCGGATCATGAACGTATTGTAGTTGATGCTTTATTTAACAATGTTAATGACATTGAGCGGATTGGTGATCATGCAGAGAATATTGCGGAACTGACAATGACAGGTAAAGAGCAAGGGGTCAGATTTACCGGCGATGCAAAAGCTGAATTACATGATATGTATACAAGAACAATGATGACACTTGATTTGGCGATTGAAGCTTTGGAAACTGGTAATAAAGAAGCGGCATACAATGCACTGTCCCTTGAAGGTGAAATTGATGAACTGGAAGCAGCTTGTAGAAAAGGTCATATTCAAAGACTTAATAAGCAAGAATGCACCACTGAATCTGGTATCGTTTACCTAGAGATTGTTAATAGTTTGGAACGTATATCTGATCTATCAGCTAAAGTAGCGCGCATAAGTGTTGATGTTATTGCTGTATAGAACAGATCTAAGTTAGTAATTTTATAATATATTAGGATTGTAATTAAATACTATTTCATCAAGGGCGACAGGATTAATCTGGCGTCCTTGTTTTTTTGTAAGTGAATAGAGTTATGGCCTGTGTAGATTGACATACTATAAATACAATGTTATACTTTCATGGTGACCAGGTGGTCACCATGATTCTATTTAGAAAGGTAACTAGCAAACATGAATGATACATTTATGAATATTCCAATTGAAAAGCAAAAAAGGAATACAAAGGCTGCCTTTTTTGAATACGCTAATTATGGTTATGAGAACGCATCCACGAATCGACTGACAGCAACTCTTGGCATTTCAAAAGGGAGCCTTTTTAAGTATTTTTCAAATAAATTAGACTTGTACACTTATCTGGTAAAACAATCTTCAGAACATCTTATGACTTATCTTGATCAAAAAAACATGAAAGCACCTTCGTTGAAAGAAAGCTTACTATTATATGCTTCCAATGAGTATGAT
>JAQICP010000036.1 GCA_027858555.1 Vallitaleaceae bacterium | reverse complement strand
TGGCTGTTACTTTCGTTGCTACTTGTTGTTATTTTTCTTATTACAATTGTTGTCGCCTTAGGTTGTTACTTATGATTGTATCAAGTTAGCTACTTAGTGATCGCCTTTATCTTTATGTCAAGATAAGCTTAACACTGATATATCTTTATGTCAAGATATATCAGTGTTGCATTCTAATTAATTACATTCAATATTTTTTATAATATAAAAACACCCTCCTAAGAAGGTGCTTCACTATGCAATGTCCTCAATAAGCATTGGACCATCATTATAAACACTATTTACTATTGTTGATACAGCTTTCATACTTATCACGCCATCATAGGGCTTCATCAATTGTGTCCTTGATTCTTTTGTGCCATGAAGCCAAGTATCCATCTGAGTATCGCTTAAGATAACTGGCATTCGGTTATGTATAAGTGCTGACTTAGGATTAGCTACCGTTGTTACGATGGCACATGTATGAATTTTTGTAGTTGGCGATTTTATATAAGTTGACCATATACCAGCTAAAGTCATTAATGGTTGCTCTTTCAAGGTGAAATAATACGGTTGCTTTGTATTGTGCAACGTATCCCATTCGTAGTAACCAGATATCACAATCAAACAGCGCCTTGTTTCATAAGATTCCTTAAACGATGGCTTCTCATGGATTGTTTCTGCTCTTGCAATAGTCAGTTTATTACCTATTTTCTCATCCTTCGTCCAATTAGGTACGAGTCCCCACTTTAGCGTGCCGGCTCTGAGTACCCCCTGATCTGATATAATGCTAATTAATTGGCTAGAGGGTGGCATATTATAACTAGGTTTGAAATCATGAATCTTTGCATCTGAGACATTGTATACATCTTTCAACATATCCCTTATTGTATCTATATCAAATTCTAAAGTGACTCTTCCGCACATGCAATCACCTCTCAGTTGCAGCAAGTAGCATTCTTTTCAATATCTTCTATTGATTGTTTAATGAGACTGCTTAACACAGTCATATCAATATCAAGAAGATTATTAACATATAAGCAGGATTTACCGGTCTTATATTTGCCAAGTTTTTCCATATAGCTTTCGTACTGACCAAAGCCTTTCATAATATAAATCGTTAGTGCCTGCGCTCTGGGTGAAAACCCACACATAAACCAATCGCCTTCACGACCACTCTCATATTTATAATGGTAGCTGCCAAATCCAATGATACTAGATCCCCACACCTTAGGCTCTTTTCCTGTTAAGCTGGTCATTAACTCTAACATGGTCAAGCTGTCTTTACGACGAACATCGCGTTCTATAGAACTGATAAATTCAAGAACATTGCCGTTGTTTTCGGTAGTTTTCAACTCTGCCATATATTAACACCACCTTTAGATTCTATTATAAACCATTTCATAATACGAAAACATATGTCTTAATACTCATGAAATACTGGGAAAAGACCCATTATATTATCTATTCCTTCTTAATTGATTTTGTAATGTTATTCGCTTGACAACGCTGTGTGTCACACTGTATAATATATTTATAAGGAGGTGCCGTATGACAGATCAAAAGGTAAGTCAGGATGTAAGGCAAGGATTGTTAGATAATATATTACAAGAATTGCGTAGAGGTACATTAGTCATGGTTGTACTAATGAATCTCAAAAACCAAGAATATGGTTATTCACTCATCAATAAACTACAAGCATTAGGCATATCCATAGAACAAAACACATTATATCCTCTGCTTCGAAGATTAGAAAAGCAAGGTTTGTTGGTTAGCCTATGGGACACTTCAGAGTCCCGACCTAGAAAATATTACGTAATAAGCGATTTGGGTAGGAGTATTCTTGAATCGGTGATTAAAGAATGGCAACACAATAATCAAATAATCAGCAAAATGATTTAGGAGGTATATCATGAAAATATTAGATCAATACTTATACGCAATCAATCGAAAACTACCAACTCAAGGAAAAGACGAGATAATAAAAGAACTCAAATCCCTTCTACTTGATTCAATAGAAAGTAGATATGGAAAAACACCTACTGATTCAGAAGTTAGGTCTGTCATTCAAGAGTTTGGTTCACCCGCTAAAGTTGCACATGAATATGGTAGTGCCAGTCATATCATTAACTCAGAATATAGTGATTTATATTATCTGATATGCAAAATAGTCAGCTTGTCCCTACTGGGCTCATTCACCATTATATTCATTATTCAGGTTATATCCGAAGGTTTGCAGAATATGAACATTCCCTACCACCTACTTCAGCTATTCTCAAACACCTTATTTGCCGCTATATCAGCCATTGGTGTCATTACTTTGATTTTTATATTGATATCAAAATATGTTGAGTCAGCTGATCTTGATTTATCAAAGGATTGGACACCTGATGATTTACCTGAAATCCCAGCGTCTAAGGAAAAAGTATCAAAAGCTGAAAGCATAGCAAGTATCATATTCATATTAATTGCCATTACAATCTTTAATACTTTTCCTGAAATAATGAACCTAGGCTTCTATGATTTTCAAGATGCGGGGTTTAGTGTTGGTCACACAGTACTGATTGATCGATTTTATGATTATATGCTATTCATCAATATCATATGGCTAATTGAGATATTTTATAATGTGGCGGCACTGATTACAGGCAGAATAACAAAATCAATACGCTTTATCAAAATAATCATCGGCGTAGCATCCATATCATTATTCTTTACCATGTATAATGATACTAGCTTATATCTTGGCAAGCTGGATCTGTTTGGTGCAAGAGGTGTATTTTTATTGATTGCTATTATCGGTTGTATCGAACTCATAACAAATACGGTCAAATTGCTATTCAAATCTAATTAGATATGATGTAAGACAATAAGCCATGCATCCTAGACTGAAGAACCAAGTATACTTCTAGTGCATGCCTTATTTTTCGCTATTTCTTTCAATATAAGGAGACGTCGTTTAGGCATGAAAAGAATCTTCTCCTCCTCATTCACGAAGCGAATAGTAAGTCTGGCAGAAAAGTTTTCATTATCTAAACCAGAGAACTTTCTTACTGCATAAAAAAAGTCATGACGCGCTAGCCTGAAGTGTTCCATATGAAGTAGACAAGACGAAATAATAAACTTATCTACCACTGTGGGCGCATATCAACTGTTAGCAATCATGACTTTTTTCTTTTATATTGTTTTGTTACTCAATCATTCCCTTAAGTACGGTATGTAATATACCGCCATTACGATAATATTCAATGTCCATCTGACTATCTAATCGGCAGATGACCTTAAACGTGGTGACCTTACCTTCAACACTTTCAACTGTAATTACAATGTCTTGTCCTGTTTGTATATCATCACCCACATCTAGTATGGATAAGGATTCATTGCCCGTAAGTCCCAGTGACATCCAGCTGTCCCCTTCTTTGAACTGCAAAGGCAATACCCCCATGCCTACAAGATTGCTTCTATGAATCCGTTCATAGCTCTCAGCTATGACAGCTTTTACACCCAGTAATTGGGTGCCTTTTGCTGCCCAATCCCTTGAACTACCTGTACCGTATTCTTTTCCAGCTAATATAACTAATGCTTTTTTATTATCTTGATACTTCATTGCAGCATCATATATGCTCATTATTTCACCAGTTGGCAAGTATTTTGTTACACCGCCTTCTGTACCTGGTGCCAATTGATTCTTAATCCTGATATTGGCAAATGTGCCTCTCATCATGACCTGGTGATTACCTCTTCTGGAACCATATGAATTAAAATCAGCTCTATCTACACCATTATTGTCAAGGTATTGACCAGCTGGGGTGTTTTTTCCAATTGCACCTGCAGGTGATATGTGATCGGTTGTTACTGAGTCATTCAAAAGCGCCAGTATAGCTGCATCTTTTATGGGTTGTATCGTATTGTCACGCTCAAGAAGCCCATCAAAAAATGGTGGTGCTTGAATATAAGTCGAAGCCTCTTCCCAGGGATATAGATCTGTTTTCTCACTTTTAATCGAGTCCCATTCCTTATTAGCGCTGTATACAGAACTATAACCTGCTGTATATAACTCCGGTTTGTTAGCCGCAGTAACCACCTTTTCTATTTCCATAGAAGTTGGCCATATATCTTTCAGATAGACCGGTTGATTGTCATGACCATAACCAATAGGCTCACTGTCAAAATCGATTCTGACCGTGCCTGCAAGGGCGTAAGCCACAACTAGCATAGGTGATGCCAAGTAATTAGCTTTTATTTTAGCATGTATTCTGCCTTCAAAATTACGGTTTCCACTAAGTACCGATGCTACAGTCATATTATGTTCATCAATAGTATCTTCAATGACTTTAGCAAGTGGTCCACTGTTACCAATACAAGTAGCACAACCATATCCAGCCACATTAAATCCCAGCGCCTCTAGGTCACCTAATACATCTGCAGCTGCCAGATAGTCCGTTACCACTCTAGAACCTGGTGTTAAACTACTTTTTACATAGGCCGGTTTTTTAAGTCCTAAGGCTACAGCCTTTTTAGCTACCAACCCTGCGCCAATCATGACTGTGGGGTTAGAAGTATTGGTACAACTGGTAATGGCTGCAAGAACCACTGAGCCTGTGCCAATTTTTACTTTACCATTATCACCATTACTACCACTATTAATTTGACGAGTTTTATGGCTTTCAATTTGACTCCCTAAATCTATATCATACAATAATGACATGTCAGCTACACCATATCCGCCAGCTGTTATTTCACGTACTGCGATTTCTTCAAAACTACTTTTCATATCCTTAAGATTGATTCTGTCTTGTGGACGTTTGGGTCCTGCAAGAGAGGACGCCACCGTACTCAGATCAAGTTCAACGACCTGTGAATAAAGAGGATCGCTTGCACCATCTATTCTGAACAACTGATTTTTTTCATAATAGGCTTTAACTAAATCAACTTGTTCTTTACTGCGACCAGTCATTGTCAGGTAGGCTAGTGTGACGTCATCTACTGGAAAAAAGCCCATAGTCGCACCATATTCAGGCGCCATGTTAGCAACCGTTGCCCTATCTTGAAGACTAATCCCTGATAATCCCTCTCCAAAATATTCTACAAATTTGCCTACTACTTTATGCTTTCGAAGTAACTCTGTGACCACTAAAGCCAGATCAGTGGCATTGGTACCTTCTGGCAATCTACCTGTCATTTTAAGACCAACAACCTCTGGCATGATGAAATAAAGTGGTTGCCCAAGCATACCAGCTTCAGCCTCAATACCGCCTACGCCCCAACCTACAACACCGAGTCCATTGATCATGGTGGTATGTGAATCCGTACCAACTAACGAGTCAGGATAGACCGTTAATACCCCGTTTTCTTCTTTAGTCAGTGCAACAGACGCCAGATATTCCAAGTTGACTTGATGAATAATACCAGTTGAAGGTGGCACTGCTGTAAAATTGTCAAATGCAGATTGTGCCCATTTGAGGAACTGATATCTTTCCCCATTGCGCTCAAACTCTTTGGCAACGTTTTTATCAAGTGCATCTGCTGTACCTGCATAATCAACCATTATAGAGTGATCGATTACCAGATCTACTGGTACAAGTGGATTAATCATATTAGGATCTTTGCCTGCAAGCGCTATCGCGTCTCGCATAACAGCCAGATCCACCACTGCAGGAACACCGGTAAAATCTTGTAAGATAATTCTAGATGGAATAAAGGGTATTTCAATATCCTCACCATTTAAGCCGTTCCAATTAGCCAGGTCTTCCACGTGCTTGCGTACGATACGTTTATCATCTAATTGACGCAATGCACCTTCAAGAAGTATACGAATTGAATATGGCAATTGTTCAATCCTTCCATATCCCTCTTGTTCTAATTGTTTAATATCATAATAATCATATGCTTGATTATTCACAAATAATTGCTTTTTATAATTGTCTTTGTTCATATTAATCTCCTCAGTGTGTATTATAAAAGGACTGCTAAGAAGCAGCCCTCAAACATCATTTAGTCAGTTACTTCGAATTCATCTTTCCCTACGCCACATAACGGGCATAACCAATCTTCTGGCACATCACTAAATGCTGTACCTGGCTTTACACCATTATCTGGGTCGCCATCAACTGGATCATAAATATAACCACAAACTACACATATATATTTTTGCATATCAAACCTCCTTATCCATACATCAATACTTTTGATAATCATTATCATTTTATTATATATTTAGATTCCTGTCAACTTTGATTATATACTTGGAGCCTCTTATCCTTGCCATAAAGATAAAACCATAGGCTCGCTAAATGAATATACGCTTACAGACTAGATTGGTCCTATTGACTTATTATGTGAATCATCTTCAACTTCAGTAATTAGTGCTAACACCGTTTCATCTACTTCTATGGGAAACCTTTCAATTATTCTTCTTAAGTTTAGGCTTTGGATAACCGTCTATATTTGTAGAGCACTATACCAAGAAATAGATAAATTACCGTTAATATGAGAATCATAATTATCTCATATAGGACATCACCAAATCCTGCGTTATAATTCAATATTTTATTAAACGCACCCGTCGTGTGCGAAAGCGGTATCAGGTCTGACAAGCCATATCCCCTGCCTCCAAATGTAATCAGATTCACCTTAGGCATCGGTATCATACCCCCAGAGAAAAACATGATTACAAAGAACGGAATAACACCAATAGTCAGCACATCAAACACTGTATTAAGAAAACTAGCTATGATTAGGCTAACCGCCACCATTGCAAGACTTGATACAATACCAACAACAAGTAATGCACCAAAATCACCGCTAGACTCATAACCACATAGTAAAGCAGAAGCATATGACAATAAGATACCCCCCATAGCAATCACTACTTGAACAACACTAACACCACCTAGATAATTCGCTGCACCAAGTGAACTGAGCTTGAGACGAATAACAGTGAGCTTATCATTTTCTTTCACAATTGATGCTGTACAGGAGAACATAATCATCAGTACTGCCAATGCCATCAATCCCGGTACCATACCTTCGAATTCATTCAAAGGTAGCCGTTCTTCTAGAAAAGTCTCTTCAAAGTAGGTAGGTAAAGCTATTTCTTGCACTTTCATACCTTGATTGTATACTTCACCTCCTACAAAAATGGCAGCTATTGTATACTTCACATTACCTAGACTGCCATATAATTGTACACTAGGCGTCTCCTCGCTTATTATCTTTTCCTTTAATCCTTCTGAATAATTACTTGGAATAACAATGCCTATGTCCATTACTTTTTCTGTTACTTCCGTTTTCAACGTTTCTTCATCAACAGAAACGTTCACATTAAACAGATTAGAATCATCTGGATTCTTCATTTCCTGAATACCATTGATTAGATTTTGTGACAGTATGCCCTCATCATAATTGACTATGCTTATATTATAAGATGTTGCCGTCCCACCATAAGATGCATACATTAGTACAATAAAGAATGGTGAAAAAGCAATAACAAGACAAAGCACTTTCCAGTCTCTAATATTCTCAATAAATGATTTCCTAACTGAAGCCATGAATTTCATTCTCTCAGCCCCCTTCCAGTCATTGCAATAAATGCATCTTCCAATGTTCTTTTCCTTATAGTCATATCCTGTATAGTCATATCCTGACTTTCAATAACTTCGCTGATTTCTGGCACAAGCCTTACTATATCTTGTGCACTTATATACAATAAACCATCAGCATAACTCACATCTCTTGATTCAAAAGATAATCCTGATACGAAATCAGAGATCTTCCTATCGTTCAAGCCATTCACTCTTATTTGAAGAATATCACCAGATCCTGACGCATTCTTAATTCTTTCAGGTGTATCAATTATAAGGAACTTCCCATGATCTACAATGGCTACCCTGTCCGATAATCTATCAGCTTCATCCATATCGTGAGTTGTCAATATAACCGTCTTATCCTTAGATAATTCTCGAACAAAATCGCGCACCAGGATTCTACTTTGAGGATCAAGCCCTGCTTGAGGTTCATCTAGAATAATTAGTTTAGGGTCATGTACAAGTGCCAGGGCTATGTTCAATCTTCTTTGCATCCCGCCTGACAAGGCTTTTGCCAATTTGTTTTTCTGATCTATCAGCCCAAGTTTACCCAATAGAAATTCTGAACTTTCTTTTGCTTGTCGCCTTGTCATACCATATGAAACACCCGAAAAAACCAATTGCTCCATGCAAGTAAGCAATTCCCAGATGACGATATTCTGAGGACATAGCCCCACAATTGACTTGGCTTTATTGTAATTTTTAGACAAGGCAATATTATCTATGGATACTTTGCCTGAATCAGGCTTTAATAAGCCACACAACATACTTATGGCTGTCGTCTTGCCTGCGCCATTAGGTCCAAGTAGTCCAAATACTTCGCCTCTTTTGACAGTAAAACTTATATGATCCACTGCCATCAGCTTACCATAAGATTTTGTAAGCCCTTCTACTTCTAATAAATTATGATTATCTAGCATATATGCACCCCTCTTAATCTAACCATATTGACTCAATCAAACTAACCATGCTGTCAATATCACTATCTGGAAAAACTACCAGATAATTCATTATGCCATCAATTGCACCCATTAGTAACACACCCATTAATGCTTGATCTTTTGTACTTAGGTCACCTTCATCATTAGCTCTTTTTATCATATAGGTGTAAAATTCTGTCACTTCGACCATATAGGTTTTATAATATGCCATCAAGGGTTCTGATTCTAAAGATTTCGCCATGGATAAGTAGAAGAAACCAAGTTCCCTCGGTCTTTCTTTCCAATACAACAAATACGACCTAATATAATCTAACAATCCATTAATGGCACTATGACTGGCCATGGCCGTCTCTGCCATCTTAATTAGAGGCTCTGATAGTTTACTGTTTGCTTCTAAAAGCAAGACTTCCTTATCTGGAAAATAATGGTAAAATCCACCTTTACTAACGCCCGCCTTTTTGGCAATGCTGTCGATAGTTGCACCCTCATAACCTTTTTCTAAAAACACATCGATTG
This sequence comes from Vallitaleaceae bacterium, assembly GCA_027858555.1. Lineage (GTDB taxonomy): Bacteria > Bacillota > Clostridia > Lachnospirales > Vallitaleaceae > JAQICP01. Next base: position 10,168 of record JAQICP010000036.1, on the reverse strand, counting down.
CTGCCTCTATGATTTCTTTAATTCTTTTATCTTTTGGTTCGTTCTTTGCCATATCACAACCTCCATATCCTAGGTCACATACCGACCGTCGGTATGTATATACTATCACGATAATCAATTGAAGTCAATCCGACTTGCAATTCACCTACTTATTCACCTACTAACCTAACTGCAAATTACTCTATAATCGATATAGCTTCCATAGCCATCTTAACAACATAACTAACCGTTATATCAATCATGAATTATCTGTATATTGAATTATGTCCTATCTATATTAAATTAATCAATTCTATACTATAATCAGTTTATTACCCGTAGTTATCAAGTAGTAGTATCTATAAACGACACCACATAAGAAAGGATGACCCCTATGTCCGCAAAAACAAGCTATGAAAAAATATGGGATAATCATTTAGTACAATCAGAAGGTGATACGAATATCATCTACATTGATTTACATCTTGTACACGAAGTTACATCACCACAAGCCTTTGAGGGTTTGAGACTTTCAGATAGAAAAGTACGAAGACCTGAACTGACTTTTGCAACCATGGATCATAATGTACCAACCAAGGACCGTTACAATATAACCGATCCTATTTCAAAAAAACAAATCGATACCTTATCAGAAAACTGTAAAGAATTTGGTATTACGTTGTTTGACTTAAATTCAAAAGACCAGGGAATCGTACATGTCATTGGCCCAGAACTTGGTTTGACCCATCCTGGTAAAACCATTGTGTGTGGTGACTCACATACAGCAACTCATGGCGCATTTGGAGCGCTTGCTTTTGGCATTGGTACCAGTGAAGTAGAACATGTCATGGCCACCCAATGTCTACAACAAAAAAAATCTAAAACGATGAATATAAAAGTGGCTGGTTCTTTAGGCTACGGCATCACTGCTAAAGATGTCATATTAGGTATCATTGGTGAGAATGGCACTGATTTTGCAACTGGTTATGTGGTCGAATTCACTGGGCAGGCTATTAGGTCCATGTCCATGGAAGAACGCTTAACCGTTTGCAACATGGCTATTGAAGCTGGTGCAAGAGCTGGTCTTATTGCGCCAGATGAAACAACCTTCAATTACTTAAAAGGCAGGAAATATGTGCCTCAAGGTGCTGATTTTGAGAAAGCTGTTATAGAATGGTCCAAATTAGTAACAGACCCTGATGCAACTTACGATACAGAAATTAATTTTAGTCTAGATACTTTAGAACCACAAGTCACTTGGGGCACAAGCCCAGGTATGGGCGCTTCTATTAACGATGTCGTACCTTCACCTAGTGACTTTGATGATCCTGACAAGGCTAAGTCTTGCGAACAAGCCCTCGCTTATATGGGTCTTGCAGGCGGAACGCCCATGAACGAAATCAATATTGATTATTGTTTCATCGGTTCATGTACCAATGGCAGAATTGAAGATTTACGTGCTGCTGCAAAAGTTGCAAAAGGTCGCTCTGTTGCCACTGGTGTAACTGCAATCGTCGTCCCTGGTTCACAAACTGTTAAAAAACAAGCAGAAGCAGAAGGTCTTGACAAGATATTTGAAACAGCTGGTTTTGAGTGGCGTGAGTCTGGCTGTTCCATGTGTCTTGCAATGAACCCAGATATGCTAAAGCCTGGTGAGCGATGCGCCTCTACTTCTAATAGAAACTTTGAAGGTCGTCAAGGTCGTGGTGGTAGAACCCATCTTGTTTCACCTGCTATGGCTGTTGCCGCAGCAGTTAACGGTCACTTTGTAGATGTCAGAAAAATCGATTCATTATAAGGAGGATTACCATGAAACCATATAAAAAATTTACAGGCATCGTATCTCCTTTTGATAGAATGAATGTGGATACCGATGCCATCATCCCAAAACAATTTTTGAAACGCATTGAAAGAACCGGCTTTGGAGAGTATCTATTCTATGAGTTCAGATTCGATCAATCAGGTAAGTTAATCACCGATTTTATTTTGAACCAAGAACGGTACCAAGGTACTTCCATATTATTGTCAAGAGCCAACTTTGGTTGTGGTTCATCTAGAGAGCATGCACCATGGGCCCTCTCCGATTATGGTTATAAAGTCATTATCGCACCAAGTTATGCTGATATATTCTATAATAACTGCTTTAATAATGGTATACTCCCAATCACTTTGACGGGCGATATTATGGACGGGTTGTTCGAAAAGTGCGAGAATGAGCCAGGGTATAGTATGGAAGTTGATTTAGAAAACTTAGTGATTAAGGACTCCGATGGCTTAGTGATTGAATTTGAACTTGAATCATCAAGACAAGAAAAGCTATTAAAGGGCCTGGATGATATCAGTATGACATTAGCTCACATTGATAAAATCAAGGCATTTGAGTTAACACATATTATCTATTAATAATTACACACAATAAAAAGACATCCATATGATAGCTTAGTACGGTCTCTGTCTGCTTGACAGGGTGCCCTTCAGCTCATGGATGTCTTTTTTGATGTTCTATATAATTAGGTCAGTGCGGATACACGACTCACAATCAAAGCCTTTTCATCTGCATTGATTAACTTCTCTATGATCAGTGCACCTATCAGGTATAGTACCAGCATGGTGCTGACATGAATGAGTGTGAACTTCACGCCTAGTGAAGTCATTTCAAACAGGAATAAGGGTATCTTTGCCGTCATCCATGTGCCTAGGAAGAATATAACGTAAGCAAGCCTTGCACCTTTCTTAAGCAGAAGTGCTGCTATTGGAAATGCCACATATAAAGGTCCCGCTGCCATGGCTCCCAGTAAAAACGCAAAGAACAACCCTTTCATTCCTGACTCGTCACCCATATAACGAATCATGGTTTCTTTGGGTACCCATACATCTAAAAGTCCAATCAATAGGAATATAGGTGGTAAAACACCAGCTATGGTCACCAAATTTTGCCATGTGATTGAGAGCGCACTTTTACCATAATCTATATCAATTAAGGAAAGACCCCCTATCATTAGAAGTAATACAAGTGTCCATCTGTATTGTTTAATCAATTTAATCACATTGTCACCCCCAGTATGACTGCGAAAATCATGGATGCTATAAACGCCATGCTATTACGCAAAATAGTCATTTTTTTATCGAAATACTTAAGTTCTATGCCTATGCTTGTGATACCAACCGCCATAAGCGTTGCGATAAGTACCCCCACTTGTACGTATCCAGCACCGTTCGCCAATAAGTTCTCTCCCAAATTGAAAGCAACAAAACTTGGCATAAATACCACCGAGCCTACAACTGCTGCAATCATAACGCCAAATATGCCGGATTCCTCTCCAAGCACCTTACCAATGAGTTCTGGTGATATGAATGTCAACATAATGCCTACAAACATGATCATAGGAAAAAGTGCCGGTAATAATTTTGTAAATGGGATATAAGCTTTTTTAAGCGCCATCTTGGTCTTTTTCTTGTCTTTTAAAAAGGATAATCCCAGTAGTCCCAAGGATACACTATAAAATATAATTGTTGTTACCATAAAAGCCCCCTACTCAATTTTTATTTATGATTATTAATCGTTATTAATCATTCGTCATTTCCTAATATCATATTATATGAATATAACGTTATTGTCAATGGTGATTCTTCACAATATATACCCCTGCTATTACTATTTAGTTAGTTATCCTTTACTGTTTGTATACGCTTTGTATATGTTTTGTCCACATAAAAGGTATCTATAAGTCTCATGGATTACACATCATGGACACACTCCTAGACTATACTTTAGTTACGTTGATAAAACATTAATAATAACTCACTAAAGTTTTCAAAAAGAAAAGAGGATTACCATGAAACTATATGAGTGGTCTGAAACACTATGTGTAAGAATCGAAGCCATTGACAATGAACACAAACTAATATATGACAAAATCAATGATTTATCATTATCCTTAAGTAAGGGCGAACCTGAAAGAGTGCTTGGACAAACACTCCAAGATTTGATAACGTTAACTTCTGAACACTTTGCAACTGAGGAACAATTATTTGAAAAATATACCTATACAGATGCAACTCAGCACATAGCAGAACATAATAAATTCCGCAAAAAGATGGAAGCGCTACTTATTATCTATCGCGATGGTAGATACGCACTATCTGTAGATACCATTCACTATTTAAAGGATTGGATAACAATTCATATTAAATCATATGATATGGCTTATGCGTCTTATATAAGCAAAAAAATAAATATATCCGCTTAATATAACAAAACAAAACTCCCCCTATAATGACTTTACAATCCTCCAAAAGATGCCTATCATTCAAATGATGGGTATTCTTTTGTGCAGATTTATTCAGATTCTTTATAATAATCACTATAAAACCTTATACATGCTCATATGCGGTATGCCAATCTCACTAAAAAGCGCACCTTCTGAAACGTAACCTAACTTTTCATAAAAAGTAATGGCTGTTATTCTTGCATGTAATACAATTTTATATATCTTGTGATCCATAGCCCACGTTTCTGCCAAACCCACTAAGCGAGACCCAATGCCCAGTCCTCGATAATTATCTTTGGTGGCGACTTGGCGCACCTTATAACTACTACCTTGTTCCATCAGGACAAGAATACCGATCAACTGGGTATCCATAAATGCCCCGAAATGAATTTGATTAATTTCATCAGATAGATCTTCGTCAAATATATTCATACCAAGAGGTGCTCTAAGTATTTCATCTCTTAGCAATAGACTGGCTTTGTAATCCTCTTGAGCATATGGAATGACCCTATACAGAATATCTAGATTATGTGTAGTTAATTGTTCTGTTTTCTTCATATGATTATTCTTCACCTACTTATGTAGTCTGCTCATTACTTATGCCATTACCTCTACCATTCTTCTGTTATTACTTCTGCTGTTACTTCTGCTGTTATTTCTGCTGTTATTTCTGGTCGTACTCTTCTATGGTTCTACCTATCTTCTTAAACATCTCAATCGTCTGTACTAATTCTTCTTTATCCACACCGGCAAACATTTCACCTAGATCATCGACATGATCAACAATCGTCTTATCCCACAGGGTGTTTCCAGCATCTGTCATCTCAATATAGATGACCCTTCTATCCTCAGGACTTGGTACCCTTTGTATCAATCCTCTTTTTTCCAGTTTATCTACTGTGTAGGTCATGGTACTACTGGTAATGAATACTTTTTCAGCAATTGATTGGATTGCCTGCTTCCCTTTGCTAGCTAGAGCATGAAGTACCATGAATTCACTTCTGTTGACTTCGATTGCTTTAAGATGTTTATCTAATTTTTCATTAATTCTATGATATAATTTTGTTGCTACTATCACTAACTTTATTGGCGAAAAGTCATTAAAATTATCAATACCTACCCCATCCTTATAATATGCGATTAATATTGTGAACTACTCTGCAATTATATAGTATATAATTATAAACATATTTGCAAGAATTACACGAATATAAGATATATTAATGCATTTATAAGAAATAAACATATAATTTAAGGCAAACTTAATGAAAACCAAACCTAAAATGGGTATAATAGATATAAGAGTAAAAGTTGCATAGGAGAGATTATATGAAAATAGGTATATTTACAGATGTTTATTTTCCACAAATCAATGGCGTTGTCACATCAGTAATGACGCTTCAAGAAGAATTGATTAGACGAGGTCACGAAGTCACTGTTATAACAGTCAGGTTGCCAGGTCACAAAAAGAGTTCGGATGGCATCATTCGTTTGAAGTCTGTACCTTTCTCAAAATGGAAAGAATTCAGACTAGCAATGCCTTTCTTTGTGTCCGCTTATAGTCAGATCAAGGCCCTCAACTTAGATATCATACATACCCATACAGAATTTTCTGTAGGGCTTCTAGGTCGATATATGGCTCATGTGCTTAATATCCCTCTAGTTCATACCTATCATACGATGTATGAGGATTATACCCATTATATACTCGATTACAAGCATGCAAAAAAAATGGTGCGTCGACTGATTATCCGTGGTAGTAAGTCTTATGTGAAACCAGCTACTGCTATTATTGCACCGTCAGAAAAAACAAAGCTGGCCCTTCAAAGTTATGGTATACATAATCAGATCCATGTGATGCCAACCGGTATTAATCTGGAGCAATTTCATACCCATCCTTGTGAAACGCCAGCTGTAATGGCTATCAGAGAGCGTTATAATATTGCTGAAGATACCAACATCTTATTATCACTTGGTCGGGTCTCCGAAGAAAAAAGTATTAATATGATTATTGAACAGATGCCAACCATACTCTCCATTGTACCTAACACCGTCTTATTGATTGTTGGAGATGGTCCATATAGAGCAAAACTTGAATCTTTAGTTCACAAGCTTAAACTGGAAGAATCCGTCATATTCACAGGCAGAGTGCCTTTTGATACAGTGAGCTACTATTATAGTTTATGTGATGTCTTCATTAGTGCTTCCAAAACAGAAACACAGGGTTTGACAATTATTGAAGCAATGGCTTCAAATAAACCAGTAGTCGTATATGATGACGATAATGTTAAGGGCATCATAAAACATAATTATTCTGGCATGCTTTTCACTAACCATTTAGGATTGTCCGATGGTGTTATCTCCATCCTTACTAGTAAGGAAAAGGCTAATTTCTTATCTGATAATGGCACCTTAGCAATTAAAAATCTATCAACTGAAAAATTCGGTGATACAGCTGAAATGATCTACGAAGATTTAATTCAATATATGTATATGTATAAGTACCATGTAATTTAAGATTATAAAGGGATGTTCTTTTTACAGAACATCCCTTTCGTAAATGACGAGGCGTAGGAACTTACCAGCCAAAACGACTCATCTCCATAGTGAAAGAAACTTTGAGGGATAAGTTACGTACTGACGGGTACGCCTAGTACTGTGACAGTTGTCTCTTTCCAATCTGCCTAGCATAGATACCCACAAGTATCTGACCTATACCCAAACCTATTAACATACCTATAAAACCGGCAATCAATGAGCCCAGTATTATTAATGGTATTAGCACCACGAGTGTACCTAGTAGATTAATATTGAGTGACCATTTGGGTTTACCTGCTGCATTAAGCATTTCACTGGTCCAATTATATGTGTTAAGACCCATAGATGCCAAAGTCACAACACCAAGATATATCTGAATATACTTAACGACCTCAATATTATCATTAAATATATGTGCCAAATTATCAGAAAAAACTAATGATAATCCAAATAATACGACGCCATAATATAAAGCAATTCTATTAGTTAAATGTCTGATCTTGTGTACCCTGTCTAATCTGTTCGCACCCCAATTTTGTCCAATCATCGGCACCAGTGACACCCCTACTGCCATACTGATAACCGTTGCAAAACTCTCTATCTTACCACCTGCGGCCACTGCAGCTACTGCATATAAACCACCAACCGCTGCTGCCCTACTAGTAATAAGGGCTCTTACAGTCTGAGGTAATACCCGTACAATGGCGCTTGGTATCCCGATTGCTAAGATGTTCCACCAAGATTCGAACAATTCTTTATAACTTTTATACCTGAAATCCAATAACTTATACTTAAAGTGGACAAATCCCAGAGATACTAGCATACCAGCAAATCTGGAAATAACCGTTGCTATTGCTGCTCCCTGAATACCCATTGCAGGTACACCTAATTTGCCAAATATGAATATAGGGTCCAAAATCACGTTAAGCACTGCACATGTAATCATAACAAGTGATGGTCGAATCATATCACCCATGCCCCGCATACAAGAGTCACTGACAGGTGGCATTAGCACAACCCCTATACCTAGATACCATACCAGCATGTAATCCATGATAAGTGGCAACGTCACTGAATCTGCGCCAAGCAAGGTAAATACAGGTTTCATGGTAAGAATGCCTGCTACAGCAAATATCATAACGGTAACAATGGCTAGTAATATGCCATCAGTAGCTATGCGGTGCATCAGATGATAATCTTTCCTACCCATAGCTCTCGCTAGCAAAGAACCCGCACCAATGGCAATCCCTGAAGATATGGACCCAATAATCATGACAACCGGAAATGTAAATCCCATTGCAGCCAAGTGTACGACACCGAGTTTTGACACAAAATAAGTATCCGTAATATTAAAAATAGTGATAGCTAGCATGCCCCCGATTGACGGCACAGCAAGCCTTGCCATATGTTTACTAATCGACCCTGATGTGAGGTCTTTATTTTTGTTTTTATTCGACGTCATGATGATCTCCTCTATTATTAGAATCATATCATACTCAAAGTACATATAGCTAGTACTTATGGGTAGTACTTAACAAAGTTTATGTTATGTCTACAAACCATTATGTTATAATTATAATAAATTCAAACACCACACAATATATTCGACTTACTTGTACCAGATGAATGGAGGCATAATATGAAATCAAGATTTTTAAGCAGGAAAATAGTTATATTAATATCCATTTCTATCTTCATAGTGCTAATCCTCAGTATGGTCTTTTTCATAAACAAGTCAAAATCACCTGTTTATATCGGCTTTAGTGGCGGTATGACTGGTCCGCTTTCTTCCCTGGGCATTGAAGCTAGAAATGCGTTTGAACTAAAAGTCAAGGAATTCAATGAATCAGGTGGTATTAATGGTCATATGATTGAGACTGTTATATTAGATGATAAGAATAGTCCTGATACATTTCATGAAAACATTGCATTTTTTGATAGTCAAGGTATTAAGATTGTAGTCGGGCCAATCATATCAAGTATGGCCAGTGCCGCTAAAGAAGAAGCCGATCACATCATCCTCTTATCTGGTTCCGTTGCCTCAGATGTTTTGATTGACATTGATGATTATTTTTTCAGAACGACGTCTTCCACATTAGAACAACCAAAGGCATTGATTACCTTCTTAACTGATACAAATCACTATGATAGCTTACCCACGGTAACCATCGTATACGATAGTAGAAATGCAAGTTATGTTAATGAATGGCGTGCCTATTTTAGGGAACATTATTCTGGCGATATAATTAATCAATTCGATGTAGGTTCAGAGGATAGTATGACTGAAGAAGGTATCATCAATCAACTTATTGACACCCCTTCCGATGTTCTTATTTTACTGACGCCTTCCTTAGTAACAGCTAGTTTCGCTCAATTGATAAAGCTTAAAGATTTAGCAATTGATCCTATAGGTATTAGTTGGGCAATGACCAATGATTTAATTGCTAACGGAGGCTCTGCAGTTGAAGGCATGAAGTTTATACATGTTTATTATGAGAATGGGCTTTCTCACGAAAACCCCGATTTTGTAGCTAAGTATACTACGGCTTTCGGCGAGTCTCCTTCCTTTATATCTGGTTTCTATTATGAATGCACTGGTTTTTTACTGGAGAGCATGATTCGTTCAGATTCTCTTGATATCGATGATGTGAAGCAATCACTACTTGACCTAGAATACAAGGTAATCAATGATACCATTAATCTTAATGCGTACGGAGATAGAAAGCAAGAATTTATTATGTATGAATTGAAAGATGGTAGCTATGAACCACTTAATCACTAGTCAGATTGTATGCACTTATCTTTAATAGAATTTTTATGAATTATTAGTTGGTTCTTTATACTCGCGTATTATACTTAATTCAAGTAATATGCTCCCTTAATGCTTTATAGTTGTTAATATCCTTCTCGCAGGCCCATTTGTATAACTTATGGGTCTGTACATTATAAAAAAGGGGGTTAATACAGAAAGGTACCTTATGAATAATCAACATCCAAACCACCCGAATCGACAATTCCATACAATCCGAATTACTGGATTTTCTAATAAAGCACCTGTGGATGTAGAAGAAACTCGTAAAGCATTCAAACGATTACAAACTGCATTGCGTATTTTCCCTATTATCATGCTTGCTATTTTAATAGGGATATTCTATCTGCTTTACCAACTAGCCGATACCCAACTCCCCATGTTCATACTGATCTTTATTTTCACAATTATGCTAATTAAAGAATTAAGTACCCTTCTGTTCTCTTTTAGTATGCGCAAAAATATTATGCGTCCCATTAGTAACCTTAAATCCGCTGTAGACGAAGTTGCAAAAGGTAATTATGGTTATACCATCGATTCTAGTGGCAATGGTATGGTTAATGACTTGGTT
>JAQICP010000540.1 GCA_027858555.1 Vallitaleaceae bacterium | reverse complement strand
GCTATCTACAATCTCCAATAATTCTGAAGAGTTGTTAAATACCGAAAAAATCTTCGATTTTGTAATCGTATATCCCTTGATTTTTAGCTAAATCTTCTAATAACTAATACTATACTGCTACTAAATTCATCAATTCTAACAAAATCGCTATTAATAATAGTATAGTCCAATAAAACTATAATTCATAGTTTTATTGGGGTAAAAGTCGAAATATACTATTTTCAAATTGAATAGTTCTAAAAAATGTACTATTTAACTACCGCTTTAGTTGTTGTAAAACATCCAAAGGAATATGATTCATCACGGCATTGTTAGAATTAAACAACATATCGTCATCCAAGTTCAATCCAAATGCAGCGCCTTCGCGAACAGCAGCATGAAGATTTCTAACTTCAACAGAATCACCAACATTGAACACGGGTACGTTCGCACTAATCAGTTCATTGTAAAGTGACGTATTTGATTTCAATTTACAACTAATTACTGAATCCGCCAAGATTGATTTCCTATTAAATTCTTTGTCCTGAATGATTATTTCGCCTTCTTTCACCTCATAAATTGTGGAATTTTCCACTAGTTTTACAGGGTACTTAAATGGTTTAGAGTCTAAGCCTTCTGCATCGGTTTGATTAAAGCGTTTTCTCAGAACATACATATGAATCACTTCTATCGATGAGCCAAATTCTTTGTTTTCTGTCACAATCGTTACGTCTTTACCAATTGACGCTAAAAATGTGGCTGTATCAGCAGCTGCATAATGGTCACCCCATATTACAACTTTTTCACCAACTTTTACATTTTTACGATTGCCTGGATGATACTCACAATTGATTTTCGGACAAGCAATAACTTGCTCGAATCCGACTATTTTGTTGGATCCATACACCTCTGGTGAATATGAACTTGCTCCAGTTGCATTAAGTACGATATCATACTTCTCTAATTCTTTTATTTCAGGGCTATAAGATAGCTTTACATCAACTTTTAATAACTTCATTTGGTTTCTAATCCAATCTAAATACCACTTCATCTTCTCTTTACCAGGTGCCATACAACAGCCGAGTGCAGCACCACCCAGTTCACCAGTCTTTTCAAACAACACAACTTTATGGCCACGAACAGTACATATCCTAGCAGCTTCCATGCCAGCAGGACCACCACCAACAATCGCCACATTCGCTGACTTTTCAGTGGGTAGCATTTCAGCAAATGCGTCATCACCACATGCTGGGTTAATCGAACAAGCTATTTCTGTTTTTGCCAGCATAGATTCTTGCCAACATCCAGTCAAACAAGAAATACACTTTCTGATTTCATCATCTTTACCCATCTGTGCTTTAACAGCCCAATAAGGATCTGCTAACATTTGACGTGAAAGCCCAACCATATCCGTTTTTCCTTCTGCAATTAAATCCTCACAGAATGCAGGGTCACGTAATGAATGACTGTTGATCACAGGTATTGAGACATGCTTTTTAATTGCTTCAGATGCATACATTGTCCATCCTTGAGGATAATACATTGGATCAAACCCAGCCCCTGGACTTTCTTGAATACATTGAGATAAATCAAGTGCTACTACTCCAGCTTCTTCAAAGGTTTTAGCTACTTCTATACTTTCTTCTAGTACTCTTCCACCTTCGACCCATTCGTCAACAGAAAATCGAACTAATATAGGAAAATCTTTACCGCATTTTTCTTGAATTTTTGAAATTATTGCTAGAGGGAAGCGCATACGGTTTTCATAGTCGCCACCAAAGCGGTCATTTCTTCTATTCAGATACGGACTCATAAACTGAGAAATCAAATATCCATGTGCTGCATGTAGCTCTACGCCATCAAAGTCTGCTTGCTGAACACGCCATGCTGCTTCAGCAAAAAGTTCTACCATATCGATAACTTCTTCTGTGGTCATGGCACGGACAGGTTTTCCTTTTTCTGCTGCATTTTCATATACAACCTCATGGCCTGCTGACCATGGTAATTTCAGCACCATGTCATTTGTTGACATAACATTGTGTCTTGGAATAGCACATTGTCTACCTGGGTGTTGTAGTTGCACAACACACTTTGCTCCATATTTATGCATGCCCTCACTCAATCTCTTAAGTCCAGGAATGAAATTATCACCATCGGCAACTAAAGAAGTAACTGTAGGCCTGCCTGTTTTTGAATCAGGTGTAGTAGCTCCTACGATTACAAGACCAGTACCTCCCTTAGCAATCTCTGCATGGTGATGAATATCTCTCTTACTTACAGAACCATCTGCATTAGATGAGCTAATATCAGTTGGAACATGTACAATACGATTAGGTACAATCATATTACCTATGGTAATTGGGTTAAATAGATGTGGGTATTTAGTCATAGTATTTTCTCCTTCATTTCTTAGATATATTTGGGCGTCCATACTTATCTGCATTAGGGTTTTATACCCAAACACATTGTAATGGACATTTGGTAACATTAATTAATAAGGGATTCCTCAAGGAAAATCTCATTGATGACCCTTTGGTGTTTGTAATCAAGTAAATTTCAAGGATAACTGTCCAGCAGCGCATCTACCTTATGCCAAACAATTATTTCAGAATAAGTTTTTACGGCATAGGTTTTCACTGAATGACACCTCTCATCTTTAATTCTTCTAACACATATTTGGCCGCTTCTTTATCAAGGATTATGGTCACATCGTTATGAAGTTGAATTACAGAAGCAGGTATATTCGGTGTTACTGGTCCAAAGAGCATTTCTTTCAGTATTGAAGCTTTGTTGGCACCATTGGCAATAAGAATAATTTTTTTGGTATGCATAATGTTCCTAATGCCCATACTGATAGCTTTCCTAGGTACGTCATCCACCGATTTAAAAAATCTTGCATTGGCTTCAATGGTATCTTCATCCAGTTGAACAAGATGCGTACCTGCTTCAAACTTAACATCAGGCTCATTGAATCCGATGTGACCGTTATTGCCTATCCCTAATATCTGAAGATCGATGTTGTTATTCCTTTCGATAAGGCGGTCATAGGCTTCACAAACACCTGCCACATCATCCGAGATGCCATTAGGTACGTGAATGTTCTCACTTGAGATGTTCACTTGGCTAAAGAAGTTCTTATTCATATAATAAGCATAACTTTGATCATTCTCTATTGGTAGTTCATAGTATTCATCTAGGTTAAAGGTGGTGACCTCCGCAAAATCAATACGGTCATCTTTATAGAGTTCAACCAATTCCCTGTACATACCTTCCGGTGTTGATCCTGTCGCCAAACCCAATACGCTGTTAGATTTGAGGTTCACCTGACCGGCGACCATATTCGCCGCCTTTTTACTCATTGCCTCATAGTCTTCCTTTACGAAGATAATCATACTGTTATACACGACTTTCATATATTTTTTTCCCTTTCACGATGGTTGTTTCTATAAAAAAGGCTTCATTCATCAAAACAATGTTCGCCTCTTTGTTTTGATCAAGGGTGCCCATGCGATTTTCCACTCCTAGATACTTTGCTTGATTTATCGTTACCATAGGTATCGCCTCAGCCAATTCTTCTTCAATAGCCAGCGTGAAATTTTTCAATCCTTCATTCAACTTCAATACACTGCCTGCAAGAGTACCGTCAGTCAATCTACACTGTCCATTCTTCACTATGACTTCCTGACCGCCGAGTGTATAGATTCCTTCATCTAAACCGCCTGCACGCATGCAGTCCGTAATTAGCAAAAGTTTATCCAGTCCCTTTGTTCTGGCAATCATTTTGAACAACCCTGGATTAAGGTGAATATTGTCTGCAATAACCTCACTGTAACAACCACCGTTCAAAGCAGCGCCAACCACACCGGGTTTTCTGTGATGAATGCCTGTCATCGCATTAAAAAGATGGGTTGTGCCGGTTGCACCTATTTCATAAGCTTCCTTAGCTTGTTCATATGTAGCACCCGTGTGACCCAACGAGAAATTAATCTGGTCTTTATAATTGCTAATCATCTCCATAGCTCCGTCAACTTCCGGTGCAATGGTAATGACTTTGATTATATCCAGGTATTGTTCAATCAATGCTTCGTCGGGCAGATGTATGAACACTGCTGATTGAGCGCCTTTAAACCCTTCACTGATAAACGGGCCTTCCAGATGAGCGCCCAATATGATTGCACCTTTGACGTCTGTCTTCTGTTGCACCACTCTGATTGAATCAAGTGCATTTCTTATAGCTCCCATAGACATGGTCATAGTCGTGGGTAAAAATGCTGTAACGCCATTCTCGCCAATGAGTTCAGCCATTTCTTCTAGCCGCTCTGGATCACCATCCATGGTATCAATGCCTTTGTAACCATGAATATGTACGTCGATGAATCCTGGCAATACATAAGAGCCTTTGGCATCCGTTTCTTCGATTATTTTATTGCTTGATCTGTAATCCTTATAATCAGAAACAGAGAATACTTCTTTCACAGATGTCTCGTAAACCAGTACCAAATCCTCATGAAATTCACCTTTGTAAAACACTTTGCCGTTTATAATACTTTTCAACAGTACCAGCTCCTTTTTGAGTTGCTTGATTGGTTGGTTGATTAGTTAACTTAACTTACTTTATTGCCAAAAACATATCCGTTATCACTCAACCAATCCGGCGACAACGATCTCAATACTTACTGCAACTGCGCCTCTTAAGGACATCTTATCCAAGTTAGTCTTGATAACAATAGTATCAAACGGGGTCATTTTCTCAATGCGTTCATTCAAATCTTCTATCATTGATAATTTCAGGTCAAAAAGCCGACCTGTAACCACAACGTTTTTAATGTCCAGAATTGAAGCAATGTTGGTGATGGTCACTGACAAATCTTCAAGTACGTCTTCATATATCGCAATTGCTTCACTGTCGCCTGCCTCAACATCTGCACTAAGATTTTCATACTTCATCTTAGGTCCTTTAATAGCCCTGTATCTCACTGCCAGTGTGTGAAGACTTACACGCTCTTCAATGGTTAAATAACGGCCATCTCTATGCTGTACCGGGAGAACAAAGCCAACTTCACCGGCAGCATTTCTGTCGCCTTCATATAATTCATTGTGGATAATAATCCCTACACCAACACCAATATCTGCACTTAGAAGGTACATATTCTCTGAATCCGAAAAACGGCCATATTTTTTTTCTGCCAGTGCTGCCAGATTGATATCGTTCTTAATCAACAGTGGTTTCATTAGCTCATTCCTAACAAAAGGCACCAATTGGTTCAGTAATGTCTCTTTGTATTTGAGGTTAGTCAAGTAGAGTTCATCATTATGACCAACGACACCAGAATATGATAACGTTACTTGCAAAATTTTCTCTTGCGGTACTTTGCTGTCTTTGATGAAATTCTTGAGAATCTGAAGGATATCCACTTCAAACTCACTGCCTTCCAACAGGTATTCATCAAGTGATGTTCGGCTGGTAGCAAGCCATTCTTCTTTTAGATTGGCAAGTACAGCACGAAACTGATTTTTGGACAAATCTAACGCCAATACATAGCCATAGTCGGCATTGATGTCAAGAAGCACACCCTTTTTACCTACTAAGTTATCATCTTTGCCAGCTTCAATGACTTTATGGTCCTTAATCAGTTCTTCCACATTTTTAGAGATTGTCGGCTTGGAGGAACGCATCTTTTTAGCCAGATCTGCGCGTGTCATAGACCCTTCATTGATTAAGAGCTGTAAAATAATCTGCTGATTCTTAAGTTTGACATTGCTCTGAGTACGCGCCTGATAGTCCATCGTTTTTCCACCAATTCATTAGTTAACTTTATTTACTTTATTTTAGCATTAAGACTTTGGGTTGTCAATAGGTGTTTTAGAACTCATAACTCATCCATCACTTTTCCATTATAATTCATAAACTAAGTGTTCAGAGGTATGAGCACTGTTTCTCAACGATTCCACTTTTTAACGACCTAACTTCTCTGAATTAAATACTTCTATTCTAGATCTAATGTAACTTCTATTTTCACAATTCAATGTGTCATTTATTTTATCTATTCTACCTTTTGGTGAATAGTCGTCGACTTATTAGTAATTCTTCTTGCTCTAAAACTCTACCTCTGCACCATCTTCTCCATCACATCTTGTCCCATGTTTTCTCTTATGAATCTTTCAACTTCATAATCTGGTACTTTTAATCTTCCCAGTTTCAAACCAATCAGTAGATTATGATTGATGAGTTCGTAGACGGTGTTGACATTAGTTTTCAGTTCCAAGGCAACTTCTTTGACAGTTAATAACATATTTCTACCTCCTTTCGGCTAACTGTTTTTGTGCAAATAAAAAACTAATACATAGTTAATTCCTTAACCTTCGTATTAGCTTATTCAACCCAGATCCTCTGACCTGCACAAATAGTTCTATTTAAGGATAGCTAATGTATTCATTTATTTCAAGTTTTTATTTTATTTTTTTGATTTAGTTCTTTCGCACTATTTTTATTTTGTTCGCTTGTTTTCCTAGATATATTATGATATTGTGAAATTAGGGCAGAGAACTGGCAACAATGTCTATCTCTTGATCAGACATTGCATCTTAGATACTACTCAAATGGCCAAGCTATTCATAACCGAGCTTTCTCTTATTTCACCAAACCCACAACAGAATATTAATATTTATGTTACTTGACCCCTTAGGGTTATTTGTAGTACGCATGAATAATATATGCTTTTTGGGTACTATTCCTTTGGGGTCTTAACCACAAGATGGAAAGGATTGAATGATGAAATATAATTGGAAAAAAATCGGTATCGGTTCTGTAGACACGCTTGGCATACAATTTCAGAAAACTGTGAGACTTAATAATCAAAGGAAGTATTCAACGAGGCGTCGTTATCTTTCTGCCCAAGTACGTTTTATAAAATTCGTAGGAGGTGAATTCAAGTTACAAAAACTAGTTAATCTTCAGGATAAACACCTATTCGCCTATGTTGATTATCTAAAAAGCAGAGACTGTACAGATAGCTATATCAAGACAGAGTTGTCAGCTATCCAGTTCATGCATAATAATCTAGATGGCGTAAAACATACATTATTAAGTCCTGCTGTATTTAATCTAATCATTTTATAGAAAGGAGATATTTATGAATGGATCAGTAAGAAGACGTGGTGAAAAATGGTATTATAGCTTTGACTTAGCGCAAGTTGGTGGTAATCGTAAACGTATCGAACGCGTTGGTCAACTTTTTAGTGAATCCGAAACTAGTGTATCAGATTATCTTGATTATTGGATGGAGAATTATGTTCATGTGAGTTTGAGACACAATACTATCATGTATTATACAACAATTATCAACAAGCATATTAAGCCTCACATAGGCAAATACAGGCTATCATCTATTACCCCTGGCATCATACAAGGTCTTATCAATGACAAGTATAGCGAAGGTTATTCAAAAAGCTCACTCAGTAATTTTATGGGTGTCCTCACAAAATCTTTCTCTTTGGCTGAGTATCCTTATCAGTTTATTAAACAAGACCCTACAAGACTTGTCAAGATTCCTAAGATGACTCAGCTCCCAAAAGTCAACGATCTCAAGATTATTTCATTAGAAGATTACAGTAGAATAATCGAGAGGTTTCCCACCTCATCTAATTATAACCTAGCTTTACAGATAGCATTTCACACTGGTATGCGTGGGGGTGAAGTTTGCGCACCTGAATGGGAAAACATAGATTTGATATCTGGCGTCATTTGGGTAAGACATACACTAATCAATAAAGCGAATGGTATAACTGAATTAGGACCGCCTAAGACCTCTAGCTCCAATCGAGACATTAAGATAGGCACCGAGCTAAGCACTATCCTAAAACAGGCGAATATTATGCAAAAGCGTAATCGATTAAAATATGGCCAGTACTATATAGATTCTAATCGTGTTTGCGTGAAAGAGTCTGGAGAACCACTAACAACCAACTCATTCAAATATTTAAGTAGGGTTATAAATCATGAACTGCATATCGATTTTCATTCTCATAGTTTACGACATACCCATGCAACTTTACTGCTTGAAGCCAATATTAATCCTAAAGTAATTCAAGAAAGGCTAGGTCATTCTAAGATTGCTACGACACTAGATACCTATGCTCATGTAACTAAAAAAATGGAATCCACCGCAGCACTCGCGATAGACTCCATTGCTAGTTCTTTAATGTAATTTGTCGGCAAGCGATTTTTTTCGTCGGCAAACCGTCGGCAAATGGCTATTTCTGATTTGGTAATAGCCCGCAAACCCTTTATTTAAGGTAAAGTCTACAAACCGTCTCTACATGAGTCGTGACTAGGTGGCAGATAGTAGCATTGCATTTTCTATTACAATAATTATACCCTATCATAACAATAATATTCAAATAATAGTTGCTATAACACATTCAGAACCG